>JADGNQ010000346.1 GCA_017883385.1 Candidatus Sulfotelmatobacter sp. | reverse complement strand
AGCCCATCCTTGTTGAACAAATTGCAAGGCGGACTGTCACCCCACGCGTAGCGCACCGCGATCGGCTTCGGGACGTCACGGCTGGAGACGACGATAGTGCTCCCTTCAATGCGCGCATCAGCCCAGTGGAACTTTCGGTCGGCACCGGCGATGGCAAAGCCGTGCAGCGCGTTGTCACCTCGTGCTTCCAGACCAGACCCCACGTGAGTAAAGCGCACGTGGACATCGCTGCCCTCGATCTGCATTGACTCATACAGCGGCCCTGAATATTCACCCGGCTGTTTGTAAGTCGCGCCGAGCGCCCAAAACGCAAGCCGCTGGCCGACTTCGAGCTTGCGATGCGGATGAAGGTCTTTGGGATCCCCGACGTCGATGGTCACGGCAAGCCCCGTATTGGGCACCTGCTTTGTCGCGAGCAACTGGGCTTCACGCAGTTCGGCCCACGCAGATTCGCCCGGCTCATCGGGTATAGCTCCATGATTGGGCAACTGCACGATCAGGAATTCCAGATCCTGCTGCTGCGAGGCATCTCGCCAGTTTTTGACGAGTGCGGGTAGAAGTTTGCGATATTGATGCGCTTTCAGAGCGTTGCCTTCACCCTGATACCAGAGCGCGCCGCGGAAGCCATACGGGAGCAGAGGGGCGATCATGCCCTCGTAAAGGCCTGAAACCGGCATCGGTGCGTATTCGAGAGTCGTCAGGCATTCAATCGAAAAGCCGGTCACAGCGTCCTGTGTGAAAGGTAAGGAGACTCCCCATCCATCCTGATGGAGATCGCGAAACCAGACTGTGACCGGTTGCCATTCAGCGCTAGCCTTCGTGACCGGAGTGGCATAGTCGTCGTAGTCGGTGATCGTGGGCTGTTTCGATCGAAAACGGAAAGAACCGCTTCCCCGCACCCGAAACCGGACACCGGCGTAAGACGTGAGATCCTCCGCGGCCCCATCGACCTTATAGTTCGCGGACAGAATCGAGTCCTGCGTTCCGTCCAGTTGTCCAGCGACTCGAGCCGCGAATCCATTCCCGCCATGGCCGGTCGACGCAAGATCGAACGCGCTGTCGGTCGCGTTGGCCCAACTGTAGGAAAATGATCCGCCCGTGGCAAGTCGCGACGTCCCATCGTCGAAGTTTGCCAGCATCTTGCCCGTGGAATTCGTCGCCGCAGGAAGAAGTTCGAAATCATCAAATTCGAGTTCGAAGGGCAGTGGCGTTTCCGCGAAGCTTTTCTGAGACGGAGTCGCGCGCTCCCACTCCTCCGCTGCTGGCCGCAGATCGACGTCGGCGCGCAGAACGTCAGGCGCAATCCACTGCTCAATCGGCGTCCCTGGCCAGGCACTCTCGATGACGCCGACGGGGACGTTCAGCTTGCGGTGAATCTCGCGAGCAAAAAAATATGCCACCGCGGAAAAACTCTTTGCGGTATCGGGAGTGCAAATCTCCCAATGCGCAGCAAGCGTATTTTGTTGAGGCGACACCGCGATCTTCTTCGGAACCGTGAAGAGGCGAATTTGCGGGTTGTTGGCATTCGGAACTTCAGTGGCCGCACCCTCGGCGCCACCGAGAGAGAACGCCATGTTCGACTGGCCGGAAGCGATCCAAACCTCTCCGATCATTACGTCTTTGATCACGATCTGTTTCTTGCCGCGAATTGTCAGGGTAAAGGGCCCCCCGGCCGACAACGCCGGCAAACGAACGCTCCAGGCTCCGCTAGCGTCGGCAGTGGCTGTAGCGTCGCGGCCGGCAAGGTTCACCGTGGCCTTCTCACCTGGATCGGCCTTGCCCCAGATGTGAATCTCTCGGCCCTGCTGCAGCACCATGTGGTCGCTGAAGAGGGTGGGCAGCACAGGATCCGCCCAGCAATTCAGAGCGAACGCGAGCATGCATAGGCCGGCGGCACTGCGCGCCAATCCACGGAACCTTCCCAACTCCATGGCTAGTTTCATTTCTCCCTCGATGATAGCCCGGTCACACCGGCACTTATACTGACAAACTTTCGGATCATGTTTTCTCTCAAGCGCACATATTAAGGATGGGGGGGTGGCGAATGCGGCGAACACTTCCATGACTCAATCGCGCCGCGATCCGTGGCGCCGCATTGGGGGACAGTCGTACCCAGAAAGTCTTTCCCTCCGCTGTTCTCAATCATCTTTCCTGAATCGGCGGCGGGCGAGTCGCTTTGCAAACCGTAGCCCGAGATTTTCGACCGGCCAACTCCAGCGTGTCCGGGGCCGCCCAGCAACGGATTGGCCGTCAACGCGTGCGGATCGTCCGCGGCCGGCACGCCGTAGTACACGTTGTAGTCGTAGACATTGTTGGTGCTCTTGCCCGGCCCCGGCGCAGGCACATAGGAGCCATCCGGATTGCCCGACACTCCGTACGAAAACCGCCCGGTGCCTTCGACATGAAAAATATTGTTATAGAAATAGGTGTCCGTCGCCCATCCGGTCCAATCCGTGTGGAGAACCAGGTCCACGTTCTCCTCCTTTCCGACGTAGATGGTGTTGTTGTAGATGAGTGTATTCTTCACCGGGCCAGAGAGTTTGATCGCGCGATGATGATCATTCTGGCTGATGTTGTAACGAACAATCGTGCCGACATTTCCTGCGCTGTCACTAGGACTCTGGGAACCGTCATCGCAGATCAGTAGAAAACCGCCATCGTTGTCGTGGCTGTAGTTGTACTGGATGATTGTGTTGCGGCTGTTCCAGTCGGAATCGAAGCCTTCGGCATCGTGCTGGCCGCGGGTTCCGTAAACTTCGTTGTACTGGATGACGGTGTTGTCGGCGCTCCACGGCCAGATGCCAACGTTGTAGTCCTGGGAGCGCTGACTGGCGCGGCTGACCACGTTGTGTTCGACGAGCGCACCGTCGGTAGCAACGTTTACGATTCCGTCGCCGCCGATGTCGTCGAGCACGTTATTGCGAATGACGACACCCAGGCTGGGATACCACTTCGAGCGCTGCCAATGGGTCGACCAGCCGAAGATTCCGCTGCGGTCCACATGCGAGATGGAGTTCCCTTCGATGCGCAGATCCACAAAGCGGCTGGGCTTTGAGTCGCCGACCGCATGATAGCTGATGCCGCCATTGGCTTTGTCTTTGTCGCTGCCGTTCACGTCGCGAATGTGCAGGCCCTCGAGATAAAGGTGATGCAGTTCGCCCGAGTTTTCCGCGATGAGATTCACACCACGACGCACGCCGGGAGTCATACCGGTGTTGGTGATCGCGAGATGGCGAATCTCCCAGTACTCCTGATTCTTGAGCAGCACGGCATCTTCGGCAAGACCAGCACCGTTGATGAGAGGCAGCACGTCGCCGCCGTAGTGGTCGATGACGATGGGATGCTCGGCGGTGCCCGAACCTTTGGGCCAAAGCTGGCCAATCCACACGCCGCCGGATTTGAAGAGGATGTGATCGCCGGGGTGAAAGATGGTGGCATTGAGCTTGGTCAGGGACTTCCAGGCCTTTGACGGCAAAGTAGCAGAGTTGTCGTCATCACCCAAAGAATCATCTACGTAGTAGGTCGTGCCCGAACGAGTAGCGCTTAACGTCTTGGAATTCTCCGTCACCAAATAGGGTGCACACAAGAATTCAAGAGCGACAGCTAAGAAGGCAACTCCGAGTTTAGAGTGCCTGATTTGTCCCGGCGGAATCACCAACGGAATCTTGCCTCGAATTGTC
>JADGNQ010000167.1 GCA_017883385.1 Candidatus Sulfotelmatobacter sp. | reverse complement strand
TGTTGGAACGCCGGTTGCCTTCTGCCTGCTACAAAACGGCGTGAAGACGCTGCTTGGCGTTGGACAGATCACCCTGGTCGGCGGCACTCCAACTGCTGTTGTTGAGCTCTCTGCGAACGACGGAGACGTTGTCCCCACTGTGAGCGCCGGCGATGTGCTGCAGGCGCGCCAGCGGCTCGTTGCACCTTTCAACCGGAATCCCACCTGCGGTACAGCCATGCTGGTTGCCGCTGCCTTCCAGTGATGAGTCAGCCCGGGGAGAGTGAACGCTCTCCCCGTTTCTCGAACTGATCTGCTTGCATGAATCCCGACACCGTATCCACTCACCATATAACCTAGCTTGATCTCCGCATTGACCTTATTCCTTCCGTCACGACAACATTCCGCATGTTGTCGCCGAAGCGGGCGACCTTTAGCTGTTGCGCATCGTGCCAAGGCGCAGGCCGCACGTACCCAGGAGAAGCCGACGATCATCTTGCGCTGCAGCCGCATGTGGGCCCCGATGAATCCGAACTCCCGGTCGCCATAGGCGGACTGGTTCAGATTCATGAGTCCGTCTCGATGGTGGACCAGGGCAACTCCTCATTGAACTGCGTGTGCAGATGCATCAAGGGATTGCTTAAGCTTCTGAGTCCGGCGATACCATGCGGGCAGGCGAGGGCGAGAAGCGAAGACCAGGTTGTGATTTCCCAGTTTCCTCCCACCGAACTGCAGAAATGGGTAAACGTTTGCTATGATTGTACCCCGACGAGAGTGCGTCCGGTGCACCGATAACCAGCGGAGGCGTTCGAGAAATTCCGCGCGACCATCGTTTTGTTCGATGACGAAGTTTTGATTCGGATGAGGTTCCTCTTTGAGGAGGTGACAGGTGGCGGCGAACAAACTCCGTTTCGTGCTTTCGCTTATCACCCAAGACAACGATTATCAACTGGAGCAGGCTTCCACTGCCCAGCAAGCTGCTGGCCGCCTCGGCGTCGAACTGCAAACACTATTCGCGGACAACGATGCTATCAATCAAAGCACTCACATTCTGAACGTGATTCAAACCGCCAACGGCCGGGCCGATGCCATTTTGGTCGAACCGGTCAGTCGAACTGGCTTTCCTAAGGCAGCCCGAGCCGCGGTCGCTGCCGGCATCGCCTGGGTGGTTCTCAATAGCGAAGCCGAATACCTCGCAGATCTCCGCCCTGGTGCGAGCGTCCCAGTATTCTCTGTGAGTGCCGACAACCAACAGATCGGCCGGATTCAAGGCCAGCAACTGGCCGCCCTTCTGCCCAACGGAGGACGCGTCTTGTACCTCCAAGGTCCGACTGGCAGTTCCGTAGTTGAGCAACGGACGGCGGGCATGCTGGAGACTAAGCCTTCCAGTGTAAGCATCAAGACGCTGAGAAGCGTCGACTGGACGGAGGATGGCGGCTGCCATGCAGTCTCTTCCTGGCTCCGGCTGTCGACTGCCCGCAACGATCCGTTTGATGTGGTGCAGGCCCAAAATGACTTTCTGGCGCTGGGAGCCCGGCGCGCAATCGATCAGGAGACTACCGGCCAGGAGCGGGAGAGCAGAACCGGGGTGCCTTTCCTGGGGGTTGACGGCCTTGCCAGAACGGGCCAAGCCTGGGTCCGCCAAGGCTCCTTAACCGCCACCGTCGTTGTTCCAGCAACCGCCGCACAGGCCTTGGAGATTCTGGTGAGCGCCGTACGTGGGGGGACTCAACCGCCGGAGCGGACGCTGGCGTCGCGCCAGTCCTTCCCTGAGCCCAAAGTGCTGGCCACCAAACCGGCGACAGTATCCCAGAAAGGAAAGAACATTGACAAAGCCGGGACAGGCGCGTAGATCAGATCGGAGAAAACGTTTCCCAGGGCCAGAAGGCGCGGAATCCACTTCGTCCACTGTTGAGATGGTGCCCTCCACAACACGAAAGGCTATTCTGCGTATGAACATCCGCTCGCTCTTTGCGTGCCTGTTGGTCGCGGGCCTGCCATACCACGTCACCCTTGCTCAGAAAGCATCCGCTTCACCGCAGGCGCTCGAAACGCACGGGGATGTTCAATTCGTCCACGATCCCGCCATTATTCGAGAGGGTGCGACCTGGTACCTGTTCAGCACAGGCAACGGTCCCGAACGAAAGGGAGAACTCCCCATCCGCTGCTCGCAGGACTTGCACGAGTGGAAAAAGTGCGGGCAGGTCTTTGCTGAGATTCCCGAGTGGATCAAGAAGGAGAGCCCGGAGACCAAGGAGCTTTGGGCGCCGGACGTCTCCTTTTTCAACGGCGAGTATCACCTCTATTACGCGTTCTCGGTGTTCGGAAAGAATACGTCGGGAATTGCCTTGCTTACCAACAAAACTCTGGATTCATCTCGACCTGATTTTCATTGGGTCGATCACGGACTGGTCCTGCGGTCTCGGCTGGAAGACAACTTCAACGCGATCGATCCGAACTTGATCCTTGACGAAAAGGGTCAACCTTGGCTGGCGTTCGGCAGTTTCTGGGATGGGATCAAGATGCGCCGCATCGACGTTAAAACGGGCCTATTGTCGCCTCAAGATACAAAGTTGTATTCTCTCGCCCGCCGGAAGCGTCCGCAGAATCCTCCTCCCGACCGACCCGGGCTGCCCGGCGATTGGCAAGCGATTGAGGCGCCGTTCATTGTTCACCACGGCGACTACTACTATCTGTTCGTTTCATTCGATCTTTGCTGTCGTGGCATCAAGAGCACCTACAAAACGATGGTCAGTCGCTCTCGCTCGGTTTCCGGGCCTTATGTCGATGCAACTGGAACCCCCACACTGGAGGGAGGCGGCACGGCCTTATTGCTGGGAAATGGCCGCTGGTTTGGGCCCGGCGGCGAGTCTGTTTCGCAGCAGAAAGATGGAGACATCATCGTCTTTCACGCGTACGACAGTACGACGGGTCACGCATATCTCCAGATTTCGACGATCGCCTGGGTCAATGACTGGCCAAAGGTCGCGCTGGAAGGCGGAAGCGCCGCGGGGAAGTAAGAAACCGTGCGTCACTGGTTCTGATCGTTGGCTGGTGCCTGAATCTGTTCGGGATCGATGATCTTGAAAACGGTGCGGTGTTTTTGCACGTCTTCTTTTTCCAATTGGCTGGCGGTCTGCAATTCTGCCTCGGAGTCTGCCTTCCGGCCCAAACGCGCGTAGGTCAGACCGAGATAGTAGTGCGCTTCCCGCAGGGTAGGCTCAGCGGCAACTGCGCTCTGTAGCAACTCGGCAGATTTGGTGTAGTCCTTTCCTTGAAAGGCCACCCGCCCCGCGCCAGTCAAAGCGCCGGCATGATGCGGGTCCTGCTTCAGGACACGGCTGAAACGCTCGGCCGCCGATTTGAGATCACCGGAATCGATATCCATCAGTCCGAGCTGAAAATAGCATTCAGTCTGATCGGATCTCAGTTGAATCGATTTCTCGTACTCGCTCCGAGCCTCGTCGGAGCGCTGCAAAGCCTGCAGGGTCATGCCCAGCGCGTAGTGGCCAGAGGCATCCTGCGGATGAAGCTGGACAAAGCGGGCAAACGCTTCGTGGGCTTCCTGGTACTTGTCCAATCCCATTTGCGCCCGGCCCAAACCGTAGAGAGCGTTGCCGTAGTCTTTCCGTAGGGTGAGAGCTTCCTGAAAAGCTTGCACTGCATCTGGAAACAGAGACATCCGCAGGGCAACCATTCCGAAGTCAAAGAGCACATCCGGATCATTTGGACTGACGCGGCGAAAAATCGCCGTTACACTCAATGACCAGCACTCAAGACGTGTAATCGCGTGTTCTCGTCAGCTATCCTTGAACCATGAAAACCGTGGGCTTTCTTCTGCTGTTTCCATTCCTCCCGTGCCTCCTAGTTGCACAGCAACCAACACCACCTCAAAATCCGTGCGAGGAGAAACCGATAAGCCAGCGTCAAATGAATGATTGTGCCGCTTTCGAGTACAAGGAAGCAGACGCGCATCTGAACAAGGTCTATCGCAAAGCGGTGCAGTACATGACCGACGATCTGACACGAGCGCAAAAGCAAGCCGATCAGAAACAGATGAGGTACGAGGAAACGGCCATAGCAAGCCTGAAAGAAGCTGAGCGAACTTGGATTTCCTATCGGGACATTCAGTGCAAGGCCCGCTGCGCAGCAGTACGAAGGGGGGAGCATGGCACCGATGATCTACTCACAGTGTCTGACGACCATAACAGAGCACCGCACAGCCGACCTCAAGAGCATTTACGAAGATGGCGACCGGAAGTTGGATTGATGACTGTATTACACTCATCTTCCCCGGCGGGCCGGCCTGAGCATGTTGGAACGGTGCAGCCACGTGCGGATGGAAGCGAAGCGGACAGCGATGGAAGCCCTTGCTGTGAGCACCAAAACGGCGGGCTATGACACAAACCATGACACAAACGCAACGGTCGCGGGGACTCGCCCCGTCTAAGTTGTTGAGAGAATTGGTGGACCTGGTCGGGATCGAACCGACGACCTCTTCCATGCCATGGAAGCGCGCTCCCAGCTGCGCCACAGGCCCACTGTTGAGGACACGAATACGAGCTGTCCGTTGCGGACAACCATGAGTATTCTCGCTGACTGCGCCGAGATAGTCAACGCGCGGAGAATTCTGTGTTTCTTTCGTTTCTCTCATTTCTTTCCACAGGGCAGTTCTGGCATAATTGATCGTGCACCCCACCTGCACCATTTTTCAAAAACAATTTAGAGCGAGGAAGAGATGCCAGCGAAGTACATCTTTGTAACGGGCGGAGTTGTGTCTTCACTTGGCAAGGGGTTGGCCGCGGCTTGTATCGGGTGCCTGCTGGAGAGCCGCGGGATGAAGGTCAACCTCATGAAGTTCGATCCATATCTCAATGTGGATCCGGGGACCATGTCGCCGTTTCAGCATGGCGAGGTCTTCGTGACCGACGACGGGGCCGAGACGGACCTGGATCTGGGCCACTACGAGCGCTTCACGCACGCCAAACTCTCTCGCGACAACAACTGGACGACCGGGCGACTCTACGAGCAGATCATTGCCAAGGAGCGGCGCGGGGACTACCTGGGCAAGACGGTGCAGGTGATTCCGCACGTCACCAATGAGATCAAGGCGGCGATGAAGAAGGTCGCGCAGGACGTGGATGTCGCAATTGTGGAGATTGGCGGGACCGTCGGCGATATCGAGTCGCTGCCGTTCATGGAAGCGATCCGGCAAATGCGGCAGGAGTTGGGCCGTGAGCATACCTTGTTTGTGCACGTCACGCTGGTGCCGTTTATTGCGGCGGCACAGGAACTCAAGACCAAGCCGACGCAGCACTCGGTGAAAGAGTTGCTCAGCATCGGAATTCAGCCGGACATCTTGCTATGCCGCACCGACCGGTTTCTGGCGAAGGAGATCAAGTCGAAGATTGCGTTGTTCTGCAACGTTCCGGATGAGGCGGTGATTACCGCCAAGGACGTGGCTTCCGTTTATGAGGTGCCGCTGGTGTTCGCCAATGAAGGCGTGGACACGTTGGTGTTGAAGCACCTGCACATGGAGGCCAAGGACCGCGATCTGTCGAAGTGGGAGGACATTGTCCACCGTGTTTACAACCCGAAAGATACGGTCACAATTGGTATCGTGGGCAAGTATGTTGAGTACGAAGACTCGTACAAATCGTTGAAGGAAGCGCTGGTGCACGGCGCGCTGGCGCACAATCTGAAGGTGCAGATCAACTGGATTGAGGCGGAGGGTCTGGAGACCGGGGATAAGAGTTTCGAAGCGCAACTCGAAGGCTATGACGGGATTCTGGTCCCTGGCGGATTTGGCAAGCGCGGCATTGAAGGGATGTTGATCGCGATTCGGTATGCGCGCGAAAGGAAGGTTCCTTATTTCGGAATCTGCCTGGGGATGCAGACGGCATGCATCGAGTTTGCCCGGAACGTGGTGGGACTGGCAGAGGCGAATTCGAGCGAGTTTGATCCGGCGACGCCGCATCGCGTGATCTACAAACTGCGTGAGTTG
Source organism: Candidatus Sulfotelmatobacter sp. (assembly GCA_017883385.1). Classification (GTDB taxonomy): domain Bacteria; phylum Acidobacteriota; class Terriglobia; order Terriglobales; family Acidobacteriaceae; genus Sulfotelmatobacter. The sequence goes on along the minus strand of JADGNQ010000167.1, from coordinate 3,721 downwards.
CGCGGGGTGGAGGAACTGGGCGGGACGATGCGTTTGGGGGCGTGGCCTTGCAAGATCGAGCCCAACACGCTGGCACACAAGATCTACGGGAAGCTGGAAATCAGCGAGCGGCACCGGCACCGCTATGAATTCAACCGCGAATACGAGGAGCCGATGACAGCTGCGGGATTGCGAATCTCAGGGTCGACGCCGGATGGGACTTACGTGGAGATGGTGGAATTGCCGGATCATCCGCATTTTATTGGCTGCCAGTTTCATCCTGAATTCAAGTCGAAGCCGCTGGAGCCGCATCCGTTGTTCAGCGCCTTTGTGGGCGCGGCTTATGAGTATGGGTTGAAGCGGCGGGCCGAGAAGGAAGCCACCGAGGTGGAGCTCTTCCATCGGCCGGAGAAAGTCACTCGGCGGTAAGCAAGAGATTTAACCGCCGAGTTCGCAGAGAACGCCGAGAAGAACTAAAAAGAAGCTAGCCTGTTTTATCTCAAGCATTTCTCTGCGGTCGCTGCGTTCTTGGCGGTGAAAGGGTTTGGGACTGACAACTTCTTTCCAGGTCGGCGATATCCACATCGGTTCGGGGGATCTCTTTCTGATCGCGGGGCCGTGTGTGATTGAGAGCGAAGAGCACGCGCTCCGCATGGCGGAGATCATCAAGGGAGTGACACGGGCGCTGGGATTTCCGTTCATCTTTAAGGCGAGTTACGACAAGGCCAACCGCACGTCGATTCGCAGCTTTCGCGGGCCGGGGATCAAGGAAGGTCTGCGGATTCTGAAGAAGATCAAGAACGAACTTCAGGTGCCGGTGCTGACCGATGTGCATGAGACGGCGGACGTGGGCAAGGTTGCCGAGGTGGCGGACGTGTTGCAGATTCCGGCATTTCTCAGCCGGCAGACCGATCTGGTGGTCGCTGCGGCGCTAAGTGGACGGGCGGTAAATATCAAGAAGGGGCAGTTCGTTTCGCCCTGGGATATGCGGCACGCGGTCGAGAAGTGCCGCGATGCCGGGAATACGCAGGTGTTTCTCACCGAGCGTGGAGCGAGCTTCGGATACAACAATCTGGTGGTGGACATGCGGTCGCTGGCCATCATGCGCAAGTATGCCCCAGTGGTTTTCGACGCGACACACTCGGTGCAGTTGCCTTCGTCGCAGTCCGATGGGAATGGCCCGGCGGTGAGCGGCGGGCAGCCTGAGTTCATCCCACTGCTGTCGCGAGCGGCGGTGGCGGCCGGAGTGGATGGAGTGTTCATGGAAGTCCACGAAAATCCTAAGGAAGCGAAATCGGATGGAGCGAACGCGCTGGAGTCGACCAAGCTGCGCGGCGTGTTGAAGGAATTGCTGGCGGTGAGGAAAGCGTTGGATGAGGCGCGTGCCACGCCTTGATTTTTCGTTACGAACCGATTCGCAGCGGATATGCCCTAATGAAATCCCCACTTCTCGCGCAAAGGGCGCGCGAGAAATGGGGCACCCAATTCAGAAACTACGCAGGAACTATTCCAGCACGAAGATGTTTTTCTTCGCGCACATTTCCTTTAGCACCTTGGGCCAGACGGTGACGCTCACTTCACCCAGGTGCGCTTTGCGCAGGAGGAGCATCAGGGTGCGGGACTGGCCGATGCCGCCGCCGATAGAGAGCGGCAACAGGTTGTTGACGATGCCCTGGTGATAGGGGAACTTGAGATTGTCGAGCAGATTTGACATCTCAAGCTGGCGGCGCAACGTTTCGGCGTTGACGCGGATGCCCATGGAACTCAGCTCGTGGCGGCGCTGGGTGACGTGGTTCCAGACCAGGATATCGCCGTTCAAACCGTGGGTGTCGCGCAAAGTTTCCTTGCTGGTGTCGGTGACCCAGTCGTCGTAGTCGGCGGCGCGATTCTCGTGAGGATAGCCGTCCAGCAGGGGCCAGCCGATGCCCACAATAAAGATGGCGGGATATTTTTGCAGGATGACCGTCTCACGGCGTTTACGGGGTAGATCAGGATACATGGCGAGAAGTTCTTCGGCGTGAATAAATGTGAGTTCCTCGGGCAGGTTGGGATAGCGAGGCTGGCGGAGCTCGGGGAACATTTCCTGAGCGAATTTTTCTGCACCGACCAGGACGTTCCAGACTTTGCGCACGATCGACTTGAGGAATTCCAGATTGCGGAGCTCGGGGGTGATCACGCGTTCCCAGTCCCACTGGTCGACATAGGCGGAGTGGTCGTGGTCAAGAAAGTAATCCTTACGTACGGCGCGCATGTCAGTGCAGATGCCTTCGCCCGGTCGGCAGTCGAACTGCTTGAGAGCCATTCGTTTCCATTTTGTGGCGGCTTGTACGACCTGGGCGTCGAGGGGGTGTTTGTCGCGGTCGTTCGAAATGTGGAACTGGATGGGAGTACGGGAGCCATCGCGGTCGAGCATGTCGTTGACGCCGCTTTCCGCGTCGACGATGAGGGGGACCTCGACCATCATCAGGCTGAGCTCCCTGCATAGGTTGTCTTCGATATAACGCTTGAGGTGAAAGAGCGCCTTTTGAGTTTCTTTAGGCGTCAACAGCGGGTTGTAGTCGCGGGGCAGGATCTTTTCCAGTTCGTCATAGTCGCCAATGCCAGGCCCAGCCAGGTCGGCTTTCTTGCTGGCTTGGGAATCGGTGGGGGGATTGCTGCGACGTTCGGTGTAATTCGGATCGAAACTGTTGGCCAGAGTCTCGGAACGATCATCCGAAATAAAGATGCGTATAACAATTGCTCCTTCGAAAGCGGGAGCGGTCCGCTGGCGTAGTGGCTTAGTCCATATGGGTATTGGAGTTCCGGGAAAAGGTGCTGGCAGTGATGCAAATCACAGAGGGGCGTGCGGCGACTAACATTCTGGCCTAGGGCAGGCTGCCTTGCGGAACTTCAGGAGTGAGACGGTTGCGCTGACCGCATTGTGTTAGATTGAAATTCTTCTCATGAAGCACGTTGCCAACTGGGCTTTGAACATCGCTGGGCTGCGCGGGGCGAGCTATGCGGACGTGCGCATCGTCGCGCAGCGCAGCCGCGCTCTGACCACGAAGAACGGAAAGGTGGGAAGCGCATCGGATGCGGAATCGGTGGGGATGAGCGTGCGCGTGATCGCCAATGGGGCTTGGGGATTCGCCGCATCTGCGGAGTTGGGCCGTGGCGCCGTCGAGGCAACCGCGGCCCAGGCAGTTGAAATCGCCCGGGCTTCGGCGCGTGTAAAGCAGCACGATGTCCAGCTAGCGCCGGAAAAGCCCGTGGTTGCGGAGTGGACCACGCCGTACACCATCGACCCGTTTACTGTCTCCGTTGAACAAAACATTGATCTGATGTTGAAGATTGACGCCGAGTTGCGCTCGGTGGCGGGGATCACGCTGGCGGAGGCGAACCTGAACTTCAATCGCGAAGAGCAGTGGTTCGTGTCGTCGGAAGGCGCGGATATTCACCAGACCAAGCTCTCGACGGGTGCGGGATATGCAGCGTATGCGTTTGCCGGAAATGAAATTCAGAAGCGGTCGTATCCGAATTCCTATGGGGGGCAGTGGCAGAACAAGGGGTATGAACTGATTGACGAGTTGAAGTTAGTCGAGAACGCCCGGCGTATTGCCGAGGAGGCGGTGGCGCTGCATCAGGCCGATCAATGTCCGGAGGGCGTGTTCGACATTATTCTGGACAGCTCGCAGCTCGGGCTGCAGATTCACGAGTCGGTCGGGCATCCGATTGAACTCGACCGCGTGCTGGGGATGGAAGC
>JADGNQ010000166.1 GCA_017883385.1 Candidatus Sulfotelmatobacter sp. | reverse complement strand
GCGCTCGACAAGGTGAAGGCCGACGGCGATGAGCAGATCGGTATCAACATCGTGAAGCGCGCCATCACCGAGCCCCTGCGCCAGATCGTCGAGAACGCCGGCGAAGAAGGTGCAGTGGTTCTGGGCAAGGTGCTGGAATCGAAGGAAACCAACTTCGGCTTCAACGCCTTCACGAACGAGTACGAAGACCTGGTCAAGGCCGGCGTGCTCGATCCCACCAAGGTTGTGCGCACCGCCCTGCAGAACGCAGGATCGATCGCCAGCCTGATGCTCACCACCGAAGCCCTGGTCGCGGAGATTCCTGAAAAGAAGGAAGCTCCCGCGGGCGGCGGCGGCCACGGTGGCGGCGGCGGCATGGGAGACATGTACTAAGAACGTGTAGGGGCGGACGCCTCGTCTGCCCTGCCGAGCAAAGCTCGGCATGTGGATCACCTCAGTAGCGCATCAAGAAAAGCCCCGCTCGCAAGAGCGGGGCTTTTCTTTGCAGTGAAGAGCCGAACTCGCTAGACCGCAGCTACACCTTCCTCTACTCGTAACGGAGCGCCACCATAGGGTCTACGCGCGTCGCCCGGCGCGCTGGCCAGTACGCCGCACCCAGCGCGACTGCTACCAGGAAAGCGCCTACGCCGCCAAACGCCAGCGGATCTTGCGGGCTCACTCCGAACAGCAGCAGGGAACCCAGTCCGAACGGAATCGCAGTGATGGCGTGCGAGGCCGCTACCGCAGTCGCGAGGCCCACGCATGCTCCGCCGCCGACCAGAGCCATCGTGCGACCCAGCACCAGGCGCAGGATCGAGACATACGGGGCTCCCAGCGCCACGCGGATGCCGATCTCACGCGTGCGTTGAGCCACGGCGTGAGCAATGGTGCCGTAAATTCCCACGCTCGCCAGGAACAGCGCCATGCTGCCTACCGCGGCGGCGAACAGCGTGGCGAGGGTCGAAGGCAGGTGTTGGAACCAGAGCGCGTCGTCCATGCTGTGCGCGTTGGCAAGCGATGGCAACTTGGTATCGATCTCGGAAGTGGCGCGCAATGCTGGCGCCATCGCCAGGCTCGCGTCGCCGCTAGTGTGCAGGAAAACGTCATCGACGGGCGCGTCGGGCGCTAGCGGCAGATAGAGGTAGTAGGGCTCGATTTCGCCGAGATGAAAGCTCTTGACGTCCTGAGCCACGCCAATCACTTGCAGGGAACGCCTCGCGCTGCCCACCTGGATCAATTTGCCGACGGCTTCCTCGCCCGGCCACAGGTTGCGGGCGGTCGTCTGCGAGACGATCACCACCGGCGCTCGTTGCGCGATCTCGCTCTCGGTGAAGTCGTGTCCCCGCACCAGCGGAATGTCCAACGCCGCGAAAAAGCCCGGCGAGACGTCATTGTCAAGTGCTTGGAGCGGCTGCTCGCCCGGTTTGACGACTTCTGTCTGGCCGATGCCGAGTAGCGGCACGTGACTGGCGAAAGCCACGGCGTTGACTCCGGGGATGAGCGACATACGCGCGCGCAACTGCTGGCGCAGTTCCGCAAACCGCTTCGCATCGTAGCCGATGCTGTCGAGCCCGCCGAACTCCATGTTGAGGACGTTGTGGGTGTCGAATCCGGGCTCGGCGGACTGTCCGCGCACCATGCCGCGTGCCAGCAGCGCCGCGCTCACCAGCAGTACCACGCTGAGCGTGACCTGCACCGCGATCAGCAGGTCGCGCGTGTTCAAGCGCAGCCCGCGCCCGTGCCCGACGGTCGGCTCGCATCCCTTCAACACGCCATTCAGGTCGACGCGAGAGGATTGGAGCGCCCCTGCCAGGCTGAACAACGCGCCGGCCAGCACCGACACGACGCACGTCGCCGCCAGCACGCGCCAGTTCGGCGTGAAGGTAAACGCGAAATAGTAAAGATCGGTGAAGCGGGCGATGATGCGCTGCTCCACCTCGAGCCATATGAGATTGCAGATCCAGGTGGCTGCCAGTACCGCAACCGCACCCCCGGCCAGTCCCAGCAGTACACCCTCGGTCATGAGTTGGCGCACCAGGCGGATCCTCGACGCGCCGAGCGCGGTGCGCACCGCCATTTCGCGCCGCCGCGCCGTCGCGCGCGCCATGAAGAAGTTTGCCATGTTGGCACACGCCACCAGCAGCACGACGCTGAAGCTTGCCAGCAGCAGACCTGCGAGTGCGCGATATTGCGGCGTGGCGTCGGGATCGATGAAATATACTGCCGGCCCGCCGACCATGGATGCCGTCACCGGCTCCAAGGCGCGGTCCTTGTCGTCCAGCAACGCGAGCGCGGTGAGTTCGCTCTCGGCCTGTGCCACGGTGGCTCGCGGTTTCAGTCTGCCCACGATGCGTAGCCGTTCTTCCCGATCATTGCGTGTGGCACGCTGCGGCATGATCACGGCCTCGGCCGAGAGTGGAATCCAGAGGTCTGGCGGCACGGGAGGATTGCCGCTCCCAACAAATTCCTTGGGTGCAATTCCTACGATCGTCACTGCGGCGCCATAAACCAGGATCGTTTGTCCGAGCACCTTGGGATCGTCGCGGAACCGGCGATGCCATGATGCAGCGCTGAGTACCGCGACCGGAGTCGTGTCGCGATCGGTGGTCGTGAAAACTCGACCGGCAGCCGCGGCCACGCCGAGCACGTCGAAGTAATTGTCGGAGACGAGTTTGGTCAGCGTCTGGCGCGGCTCGGCAAGCTTTCGTGAGGCGAGGTCGGGGAGTTGTGCCAGGATCGTGTCGTACTCGCCTTCGGCTGCCACGCCCGAGAACGTCCGGCTGTGCTCGCGAATGTGCTGATAGTCAGCGACAGAGAACTGCGCGCGATAGCCGCCCTTCAAAAGCCTCCGCTCCAGGATCGTCAGCCTCTCTGGGTCTTTCGCCGGCAGCGGCCGCCACGCGGTGGCGTTATAGGCGTTGAACACCAGCGTGGTGCCCACGATGCCCAGCGCCAGCGTAAGCACTGCCACCAAGGTGAATCCCGGCGAATTGCGCAGCGCGCGGACCCCGAAGCGCACGTCTTGCAGCAGACTATCCATATAAAACCTCCGGCTCCTAGCGCAATGCGATTCCGACTTGAATCGCAATCGGATAGCCGTTCCGATTCGTGCAAGTCATTGATCACACAAGCGACTTGGTCAACCTCGATTCGCGCCCTGTCCGTTTCCGCCAGAGCTCTGTTCGAATCTGGACGGTGCCGGGGGCGGTTCCGAGCATCCTGTGATGTGGATCGCAATACGGTAACGCGGGCCAAGAACGGTTCTGCTGGATGCTTCCGGAGCGGGGGTGGCACGGGCTACTGCAACTACATCATAGCTAGGGTGTGCCCCGTCCAAGCTTCGCTTGGGCGGGGATCTTCTTCGGCGGATTAAAAGTCAAAAGCCCCACCCCTTCGACTCCGCTCAGGGCAGGCTCTAACGTCGCAAAAAGCGCGACGTTAGAACGGGCACCCGCCGTTACTCGCTAAACAACCTGGATGCGAAACACGCAGCGGGTGCCGCCGCGCAGGATCGACTCTTCCAGTTCCGCTTCGACCGGCTTGCCCAGGATGGCCGCATACGTCTGTTTCTGCCAGCCCAAAGTACATTCGCACTGGTCGGCGGGCGTGAGTCTTTCGTCGACCAGTAGACAGGTGCAAGTTTTCGATCGGTCAAAGATGCGGATGGTGCCCGTCTTCTCATCGTATTCGGCTTTTTCTACCCATCCGCCGGGCGCTTGAATCGCGGCCAGAAAACCGCGGATGTCATTCTTGTACTTGTCATAGGTAATGGCGCGGAACTGGTCGGCACAGGCGCGTCCCAGCCGTTCAAAGATGCGCTTTCTGGTGGGCGCGTCGACTTCTTCGTCCAATATGCCGAGCAATTTGGCGTACCGGATTCGGATTGCCTCCCGCTGTGCCTTCAGTACGTCGACCTCAGAGTTGCCAGACTGGGCCACTGCTGTCTCGTTCGCTGACAGCGCGACCAGAGAGCACGAACACGCGCCCAGAGCGCAGCACTTCACAAACTCACTTCGTGTCATCTCAGCCATGATTGCCCTCAAACAAACAACATTGCGCAGGTTCCGATCCGTTCGACACCCACTCGCCTCACGTGGAAGCATGAGTGTCGTCGGAACCGCTGCATTTTCTCCTTTAGCACAATCCGAAGGAATAAAGATGTGATCTCAGGCGGGGTTCGTTTGGATGCCTCAAAGGTCGGTGCCGCAAGGGTGCTTCGGTCCGGGAGGGACCTCTGAAAATAGCCCGGCATTTCCAACGCCGGGTAGCCTCCACAGAAGCGGAATCGCGTCCCGGTAGGAACGCCTGAACTGGCTCTGCACGTCCTTTGCGCCTTTATCAGAGGCGCTTCCCACGAGCACAACCCCTCCGACCCCCGGTTGAGGCTTTTCCAAAGATCTCCACAGAAAGATCCCGCCTCGTTGTGACGAACAACCTTTACCGAGGATATTAGGAGAGCGCACACTGGGAAATGTGCGCAGGGCATCTACACAACCGAGCGGGAGTCCGGCGATTCTACGTCGCTCTTTTGGAACTTCTCCTAACTCCTTATTCCGGAATATTTTACGGATAAGTTGTTTCGTTCCAATATTTTGCCGCCTAACACCCATATCAAAATCGCGCAACCCAAAGAAAATAGGGATTTTATTCGATCGGCCCCGAAAACAATTGAGATACATATCCCGGGCATGGAGCGGCCCGTACCTCCGTAACTTGCCCGTTCCCCGCCTAAGCCTAGAACATCGTTGGATTGCATTGGGGCAATCCAGACACTCGCAGAACGAGTGTTCCCATCTGGTTGAATCGCATACTCAAGGAGAATGAAGAATGAGCAACAGAATTCTGATTGTTGGAGCATTGGCATGTCTGTCAGCGGTGGCCGTGGCGCAGTCGGACCAAACCAAGGACAAGGCGCCGGCTCAGGACCAGACCGCAACTTCGCGAGATGCCGCGTCCGGTCAGGCCAGCGGCAAGCGGATGCATAAACCGGTAACCGTGACTGCAGAAGTGGGACGGGAAGCGTCCACGGGCAAGGCAACCGGCAAAACCGCCAGCGATGACTGGCAAACTCCGGCCGCCAGGAGCATCGATCCGAAAACGACTCAAGGCCAACCACGGGTCGCCGCAGGCGACGTGAACGGTGACGGAAAGGCCGATGTGGCCGCTCCGAAAGCCCCAGGCAAACCCACGCTGCAGAACACGGCCGCAAGCAGCACCGGTTCGGATGTGAAGAGTCCGCGGGACATCGCGACTGGACAGATGAGCGGAAAGCGCCAGCACGAGCCCGTCACGACTGGCAAAGAAAACGAAGCCAAACCGGCACAAAAATAACTGCGAGTAGTTGCAGAAGGGTAATCGAAAGGTCTGACATCCCTGTACGAGCAAGCCCCGCTCGCAAGAGCGGGGCTTCCTTGTGTTCGGTTTTCGTAAAAGCCTCCGTGGGGCTTCCCCTCTTCGCCGGAATGCCATATAGTGGGCAACCGTTTCGTATCTCCTGTTTCGTGACAGTTGAGGTTGACCGATGTCCGATGCCAATCCGCTCCTTCCTGGCACGCCGCCCCAAACTCCAACTCCGCCTGCGCCCGGTACTCCCGTTCAACCGGCTGCCGGGGCGCGAGACCTGGGCAACCAACTTGATGGTCTCGAGGCTCGCGTCGAGAGGCTGGCGCAATCGGGAGGGTGCTATGCCGACCTCGAGGCTCAGATCGCCATGTCCCGATCTCAACTGGGGAACGGAAAGCCGGTGGACGCGCAGGCGACTTATGACAAGGTTGCCGCGAGCGTGTGCCGCGCCGAAGCCAGCGCCCATGCCGAGCCGATGGCATGGAAGCTGCTGTGGCTTGAGGTGGGCTATCTCGTCGTGATTCTCGGGCTGGGATACGTCGTCAAACGATACCCCGACTACTCGCTCTGGGCCGGCATGGCCGGTCTCAAGGCCTGGGCCGCGTGGTTTGGAGCGCTCGGGGGAGTGACGATTGGGATCTACGGCATCTACACGCACATTTCCGCGAAGGATTTCGATCCCAGCTTTCGTCTGTGGTACATCTGCAAACCGATGATGGGTGCAATTTTCGGTTGGTTCGTGTTTCTCGTGTATTACGTCGGCGTGTTGTCGGCAACGGAGAATGTGGACATCAAGAAGCCTGAATTGGCCTATTTGATCGCTTTCCTCGCCGGTTTCAGTGAACGATTCACGATCAAGACGATCGACCGGTTCATGACGGTCCTGACCGCCGGGGACGACAAGAACAAAGACAAGGGCAAGGACAAGCCAGCCGCCGCTCCCTCATCATTACTGCCTTAAGGGGTCGGAGACTGCGACGACGCGAGCGATTGGAAGCGCCTTTGGGGCTGCAAAGACAGCATTTCCGCGTACGAATAAACCGGCGATTGTGGAAATACAGAGTATGATCAGAGAGATGCCTTATATCTCGGAACATCTCTCCAGCCTCCGCCAGGAAATCGCCGATTTACGCAACCTGAACGCCCGGTTCACCGAAAAGGGCGATCACTCCGCTCTCGACCAGACGGCTCTTGAGCTGCGCACCACCCGCCTGCGAGAGATCAAGCAGGAACTATCGCAGATGCTCAATCGTCCGGATGATCCTAAAGTCTGGTGGGAGCGATCCCGCAGGGCGCATCAGTCGGCTTAGTCGGGCAGAAAACCTCAAATACCCACGTTTCGTGCTTCGAAACGTGGGAAACCCTCAATTCTTAGTTCCCTTCCAGCACCCATCACCGCAATTTTTCCAAGTCTGTCGAAAGCTTTTGAGCGATCCCGTTGAGCGTGGCCTCAACCGCTTCCCCGTTTCCTAAGCCACCCTGCGCCAGATCTTTGCTGCCGCCGCCGCGTCCACCGAGCTTCGCCATCGTCTCTTTCATGAGCGCCCCCATGTCGAAGGGCTGGCCTGGGGACTGCGCGAACACCAGCGACGGCTGCGGCGAGGTCGTAGCGAGGAGCACGACTGCGCTAGAGGAGAGCCGAGCGAGTTTCTGTGCCAGCAGCTTTACGAAATTCAGCTCACGTTCGGAGAAGGTGCGGACCACAAGTTTGCGTCCGTTGGTCTCCGGAGTCTCTGCCAGCAGGACTGCGGCCTGCGCGGCGGCGAGTTCTTCCTGCGATTGTTCGCGCTGCTTGCGCAGGGACCGGATCTCGTCGAGCGACTTGCGGACCTGCTGCGGCACGTCGTAGACATGCGCGGAGAAAAGCCCCGCGGCTTCCGTCAGCGTGCTGAAGTCGCGGCGAGCGGTGGCGACGGCGCGTTGTCCCGCGATGAATTCCACGCGCCATCCCTGGCGGACTTTTTCTACCTTCCGAAGTAAGACGCAGCCGATCTGTCCGGTTTGGTGCACGTGCGTGCCGCCGCAGGCGCTGAGGTCGAAGTCGCGGACGTCTACGAGGCGGAGTTCGTCGCGCTCAGCAGGCGGGAGTTTGCGCAGGCCAAGCTTCCCTGCCTCGTCGCGCGTGACGAAGCGAACGTCGACGGCGCGATTCTCCAAGATGATCTCGTTGGCGAGGCGCTCAGCGGATTCGATTTGATCTTTCGTCAGCGTCGGCGTGTCCAGGTCAATGGAGCAGTAGTCGTCGGCCATGTGGAACGAAACCGTGGGCAGGTTGTGGAGGCGGACGAAGGCAGCGGAGAGCACGTGCTGTCCGGAGTGCTGTTGCATGTGGTCGCGGCGGCGCGTGGCGTCAACCTGGCCGTGGACGCGGGTTCCGGGCTTTAGGTCTTTCGCAGGCGCTTCGAGGTAATGGACGACCCTGCCGTCTTCGGCATCCGCAACTTCCGCGACGCGAAGCTTGGTGTTGCCGTCGGAAGTGATCCAACCGGTATCGAAGACCTGCCCGCCGCTCGTGGGATAGAACGCAGTGCGGTCGAGAATTAACGCTGGGCGCGGGCCCTCGGTCACCTCACGGACCTCGGCGTCGAAGTCGTAGAGGAAAGAGTCGTGGTAGTAGAGACGGTCCGTCATGGCGAAGTTTCATTAAACCACAGAGGACACGGAGTACACGGAGGTCAAAGTGAACCTGCTCGGGCGATGGCATTTCGCAGCTTATAGGTTTCAGTATGGTCCGATAATTCCACCGATTTGGCGGGCTGCCGGCTTGGCTGATTTCGCCGGCTGCGCGGGCGAGGCGCCCGCGGCTGCGTGGGCATCCAACACGTCTAGATATTTCAGGCCGCTCCCCGTGTTGAACAGGACTACTGTGTCTTCCGGCTTGAAGAAACTGCTGGCGCGAAGTTTGCGGTAGGCGACCAGCGACGCTGCGCCTTCGGGGGCAGCGAAGATGCCTTCGACTTTCGACCAGTGGCGTGTGGCTTCGAGAATCTCTGCGTCGGTGGCGGCGATGGCTGTGCCTTTGCTCTTCATTAATATATTGAGAATCAGGTAGTCGCCATACGGTTTGGGCACGCGCAGGCCGGAAGCCAGCGTGGCTGCGTTGTGCCACATTTCCGCGGTGGAGCGGCGTTCATCCCAGGCCTTCACGATGGGAGCGCAACCGGAGGACTGTACGGTGATCATTTTTGGACGTTCCGGTCCGATCCAGCCCAGGGCCTCCATCTCCTCGAAGGCCTTCCACATGCCGAGCAGGCCGACTCCGCCGCCGGTGGGATAGATGATGCCCTGCGGCATTCTCCAGCCCAGTTGTTCGGCGACTTCGTAGCCCATGGTTTTCTTGCCTTCGACGCGGTAAGGCTCCTTCGTGGTGCTGACGTCGAACCATCCGTCGTTCTTCCACGACTCGGAATCCTTTAGCTCGGCGACTCTGCGGGCGCAGTCGCTGATGAGGCCATCGACCAGCGTGACATGAGCGCCGTAGTAATCGCACTCGATGCGGTTGGCCATAGGGACGTCTTTCGGCATGAAGATGTGCGCTTCAAGGCCTGCGGCAGCGGTGTATGCGGCGAGGGCTCCAGCAGCGTTTCCCGCGGATGGAATGGCGAGCTTCTTCAGGCCAAAGTGGCGAGCCATGGTCACGCACGCGGAGAGGCCGCGGGCCTTAAACGAGCCGGTGGGATTGAGGCCCTCGTCTTTGATGAAGACGTTGGGATACTCGCGACTGGGGAGCATCGGCGTGAAGCCTTCGCCCAAGGAAACGGGATCGGCCGCGGGGAGAATGGCGTCGTAGCGCCACATGGTGGGCGCGCGTCCGGCGAGGCGCGCGGAAGAAAACGCGCGCTTGATCGTGGCCAGATCATAGCGGGCGTAGAGGATGCCGCCGTCTTTGGCGCAGACGGATTGCGGGCGGTCCGCGGGATAATGCTCGCCGCAGCGGGTGCATTCGAGATGAGTCAGCATGCCGATGCTGAGTTTAACAGAGCAGTTGGCAGTTCTCAGTTCACAGTTCTCAGTTGTCGGGTGTTGAGTCCGTCTGCAAATCCGACGACTGAGTTCTCAGTTCGCGGCGGGCGGATTTTGCGTTTGCGACTCTTGTTTCGTTGCAGCCGGCTTTGTCTCTTCCTTGGCGGCCATGGCAGACTTGAAACCTCGGATGCTTTCGCCGAGTCCCTTGCCGAGTTCGGGGAGTTTCTTGGGGCCGAAAACGAGCAAGGCGATTCCGGCAATGATCAGCAGATGCATGGGTTGAAACAGTCCTTCGAACATTGGCGCTCCTGATAAGAATCAAGGATCAAGACACGCTGTGCCCCGGAAGCTTCCGGGGCACAGCGCTTAGGAAACACGAACCACACGACTTCCGACAGCGCTCAGTGACCACCGCGCCGGGCCGCGTCCGCGTCCGAGGCCAGATCCTTCAAAAGCTCGCGGAACTGCCCAGACTGGCCGATGAAGAGCCCATCCCCGGT
>JADGNQ010000036.1 GCA_017883385.1 Candidatus Sulfotelmatobacter sp. | reverse complement strand
TCGATGACGGCAGAATCTTCCGTCAGGGACAGCCCGAGGAGTTGGCGGGCGATCCGGAAGTGCGGCGTGTGTATTTGGGAGAAAGCTTTTCGTTGGTGTGAAAGAAGCTGGAACCACGAAGGACACGAAGTAACACTAAGGGACTTCCTTCGTGTCCTTGGTGGTTCAGGATGTTTGCGGTACGGCGGTAAAGAAGGAATCGACCAAATTCATGGTCCTGTTACAGCACAAGCTAAGCGTCAAACTCTCGCAGCGCCAGATCCTCACCCCGGGATTGGTGCAGATGGTCTCCGTCCTCGCGCTCAACAAGCTTGAGCTCAAGGACATGATCAACGCCGAGATGGTCGAGAACCCGGTTCTCGAGGAACTGGAAGACTCGGTTCCACTGCTGGATGAGGTGGGTAAGAAGGAAGAGGACCGCGAGCGCGCCGCGGCTGCGACCAACGAAGAAAACCCCGCCACCGCGGCCGAAAAGAAAGATCCCTTCGAGGAAATCGACTTTGGCTCGTTCTTCCAGGACTATCTCGATCCCGGCTACCGCACCCACGGCGAGATGGAGGAGATTGAACGTCCTTCGTTTGAGAACTTCCTCTCCAAGCCAACCAATCTCACCGACCACCTTGCCTGGCAGTTGGGCGCGTTAAGCCTGCGCCGCGAGGTGCGCGAGGCCGCCGAGTTGATTATCGGCAACCTCAATGAAGACGGCTATCTGATCGCCAGCGATGACGAACTGTTGGGAGTAGCGCCACCTGCGCCCCCTGAAGCCGACGCGGCCACCGCGAAGAATATTGTGAACGAGGCGCAAGCCTTGGGCCTGGCTGAGATCGCAGCCGAGCCGGAGGCTGACGGGGAAGAGACTCCTGGTTCCGCTGGTATTGTGGATTCGGGTGACATTGACCTGGACGCCACGCCGCCCGCCGGCCTCGGTGATTCCGAAACTTCGGAGGTTCCGCCGCCCGCCGAGCAACCCCGGGAAGCATCTTTTTCCTCCAGGTCGGGAGATGGTGCGGCCGCGGTTGCTCCTGCACACGAGCCCGCCGTCGAAAGCGCCGTACAAAACGCCGTCCAAACGCCCCCGGTGTACCAGCCAAGACTCACCGCCGCTGATCTGCAGGAAGCCCTGGAAGTCGTGCGACAGCTGGACCCTCCGGGTGTAGGCTGCCGCGATTTGCGCGAGTGCTTGCTCGCGCAGCTTCGTTACCACCAGGCGCAGCTTGCATTGCACAAGAACGGCATTGGTACGGATCAGATTCTGCAGGATGCCGTCGCCGTGGTCGAGCAGCATCTGCGCGGGCTACAGAACAAGCAGTACAAAGAGATTGGCAAGGCGATCGGCCGTCCGATGGAAGCTGTGCAAAAGGCTCTGGACTATATCCGCACCCTCGATCCGCGGCCCGGCCTGCGCTACAACAAAGGGCAAGCGCGGCTCATCGAGCCCGACGTCGCCTTCGTCAAACACGGCGACGAGTGGCTGGTTATCATGAACGACGAAGACCTGCCGCAGCTTCGCCTGAATCCCGCCTACAAAAAACTGGTCACCCGCGATGGCACCAACGACAAAAACACGCGCGACTACGTCAAAGAGCGCTACAAGAGCGCCATCCAGCTCATCAAGAACATCGAACAGCGCAAGCAGACCATCACCAAAGTTTGCTATTGCATCGTCGCCCGACAGCAGGATTTCCTCGAACGAGGCATCGATCAACTGAAGCCCATGATGATCAAGGAGGTGGCCGAAGAAATCGGCGTGCATCCTTCCACGGTAAGCCGTGCCGTGGCCAGCAAATACGCCCACACACCACAGGGCGTATTCGAGCTGCGGTACTTCTTCAGCGAAAGCGTGCAGGGGCCTGAAGGCGGCGGCACTTCGTTGCTGATCCTCAAGCGCCGCGTCAAAAAACTGATCGAAGAAGAAGATCCCAGCCGTCCGCTGACCGACGAACAGATCACCCGGATTCTGCAATCGCAGGGCATCCAGGTGACCCGCCGCACGGTAGCCAAATACCGCGAAGACATGCGCATCCCGAGTACGCACCAGCGTCGAGTCAAGAAATAATGCAGAACATAAGAAGTCAGAATTCAGAAGTTAGGTGGTCTGTGCAGAATGCGACGCCATTGGGAAAGCGCGATTTTCAATTCTGCATTTTGACTTCTTACTTCTGACTTACAATGCGGTGCCCAATTTATCTCACGAACGAACTTAGGAGGGGCGCTCATGAACGTGGAATACACGGGAAGACAGTACACAGTCACCAACGCCATCCGCAAAGAAGTAGAAACCGGCCTCGCAAAAATCCGCAAAATTCTGGGCGATAGATTTGAAACCAAGGTCATCCTCGCCGTCGAGAAGCACCGCCACAAAGCCGAAATCACCATCAGCGCCCGCAATGGCCCGCTGGTCGGCCTGGCTCAAGCCAAGGACATGAACATCGCTGTCAACGAAGCGCTCGACCACCTGGAGAAGCAGGCGGTCAAATACAAAACGCGCTGGATGTCGAAGAAGCGCTCGGCCCGTAAAAGCGAAGAAGTGAAGAAGTGGAACGGCCACGACACCTCGCCCCATGAACAAGAGGAACTGCAAACCGCCGTCGGCCTGTCCGAGAAGACCGCTGTGCCGGTGATGGTGCACAAGTATCCCGCTGTGGCCAAGACTACCGAAGTTCACCTTCTCCGCTCCGACGAAGCCGTCGCCATGCGCCCCATGACCCTCGAAGAAGCGATTAAGGAAACCCACTTCAAAGACCGCGACGTCTTCGTCTTCCGCGATCCCAAAGGCAAACTGATGGTGCTGCACCGCCGCCGTCGCGACGACAAGATGGAATTGATCGAAGTCCCGTAGAAGTTGTTTTCACGCTCAACTCGCAGTTCTGTCATCCTGAGCGAAGCGGCTGATTCTCGAAGGGAATCAGCCGCGTAGTCGAAGGATCCCTTCCCTCCAGTTGCTCCCGAGGCTCATGCGGGAGTTTCTAGGTCGGCAGCTAGGCATTGCCGTCTGCGCGAGGGAAGTAGGCTTTCCAGGAACGAAATCGTGAGAAGACATTTGTTGCGATCGCGCATGCTCGTAGCAGTTCTCTCGGCCTTCCTCACAACCGTTTCCGTATGCTCCTCAAAGTCGAATTACCTGAAAACTTACAAGGGAGCCCCATATCAGGACAGCCGCTATCACGGGGGAGCGCAAAGGATCCCCGGACGAGTCGAATGCGCCTACTACGATCGCGGCGGAGAAGGCATCGCTTATCATGACGCCGACGCCAAGAACAACGGCAGCGGAGCCCTCAATCCTGCGGATGGAACGTACTTGAATCAGTTCCGCATGGACGAAGGCGTCGACGTCTCCTACACCAAGTTTCATGATCAGATCGACAACAGTCCCTACGACCTGGTCCAGCCTCCAGAAAACCAACTCTATGTCGGATGGACCGAGCCGGGAGAGTGGTTCAACATTACGGTGCAGGTCGCCCACGCCGGCGTTTATAGGGCCGATCTTCTGTACACTTCAAATCGCGGCGGAACGATTTCCATAGATGTGAACGGAACCGACGCTACCGGGCCAGTAGCAATCTCTTCCACCTTCAATGCATCCGATCCCATTGCCTGGCGGCAGTGGCATCACTGGAACGTCGCTCCTAGCGTGACTAGTGTGCGACTTCCCGCCGGGAAGAGCGTTCTCACCGTGCGCATTCTCAGTGGAGGCAACATGAATCTCGCATATTTCGATTTCAAGGCGTCTCGCTAGTTCGTTCCTGCCTGTTACATTTCCTCCGACGAGCGTATGATCCCCCAGCCGTTAAATCACTCGAAAATTCAGGAGATTCTATGAAGAAGTTCTATGGGCTCGTGGTAACCCTGTTGCTATTCGCACCTGCACTGTTCGCCCAGGAACACTACTCCGAGGGCCCCATCTGGCGTATTCAACTCATTCGCGTCAAGCCCACTGCAATGGACGCCTATCTCACCAGCCTGCGCCAGTCCACCAAGCCCTTGATTGAGGAACAGAAGAAACAGGGGATGATCATGGACTACAAGATCTTCCTCAAGCAAACCAAGAACACTCCGGAGGATTGGGACATCGCCGTGGCCATCGAATACAAGAACTATGCCGCGATGGATGGCCTGGCCGCAAAAGGTGAGGCCGTCCGCGACAAGATCATGGGAGGGAAAGGTGCTGCGCAGCAACTTGGGGAAAAGCGCGCCGAGATCCGGGAAATCATCAGCTCGGAACTGCTGCAGGAGATTTTCTTGAAATAAAGTGGGTGCCCCGTCCTGGTCTCGCCGTTCTTTGGCGAGACAGGGCGGGGACTTTGACCCTCGCGCAAAGGCACGAACTATCACGAAGGAATCTACCTTGCAGTTTCCTTCGTGTACCTTCGTGTCCTTCGTGGTTCACGGTTTCTCCAGCCAGAGATCGACCGCTGTCGGTGGTATTGATACGTTTCAATAGCGGCATTCTCGTGCTAAAATTCGCCGCCGAGGGAGACTTCGCCATGATGACTCGTGTCTATCGCAAGAGTTCCTCCGTTCTTGCATTCTTGGTTCTGGCCATTGTTCTCAGCCCCAACTTCGTCCGCGCGCAAGCAGCGTCGTCGCCGGCCAAGCTCTCCGTGCACTGGGAGGAACTCACGGCCTCAGACTTTCGCGAAGGCATTCGCCGCTCGCAGGGGACGTGCCTGCTCCCATTCGGCATCCTGGAGAAGCACGGTCCGCATTTGCCGATCGGCACCGATCTTCTCGATGTCCGCTACTCCGCGCTGCACGCCGCCGAGCAAGACTATGCGGTAGTCTTCCCCGAGTATTACTTCGGCCAAATCGCCGAGGCGCGCCACGAACCCGGCACCGTGGCCTACAGCCGCAACCTGCAACTCGCGCTCCTGCAGGAGACGACCGACGAAATGGCGCGCAACGGCTGCAAGAAAGTCCTGATCGTCAACGGCCACGGCGGCAACGACAGCCTGCTCCCATACTTTGCTCAGACGCAGCTCGACAAGCCACATGACTACGTCGTCTACGTCTTCGACGAACGCACCCCGGACAAAGGAGGTCCGCCAAAGAAGACCAAGATCGACATGCACGCCGGCGAGAGCGAAACGTCCAAGATGATGATCTCCCGCCCCGACACGGTCCATCTTGACCGCGCCACTAACGAATCAGGCGCCGACCAGGCGCGCCAGAAGCTTCCCGAAGACGTCTACACCGGAATCTGGTGGTACACGCGTTTCCCCTTCCACTATTCCGGCGACGGCTCAGTAGCGACCAAGGAACTTGGCGAATTCCAGATGAAGTGGTGGATTGAATCGGTCGTGAAGGCGATCCGCGCGGTGAAAGGCGACGACGTCAGCCTCAAGCTGCAGAATGAGTTTTACGAAAAGAGCACACACCCGCTTGACACGCAACCGTAGAGACGTAGCTTGCTACGTCTCTGTTTGCACCCTACGAACTCCCAATCAGCACGCCCGTGATGAACACCAGCACTCCGCCGAGTCCGACTTGCAGAGCGGCAGAGAACCAAGGTGTGTCCATGTAACGCTTTCGAATCCAGGTGATCACGCCCAGTTCCGCCAGCACGACAATTCCCGCCGCCCAAAGCGCCATGCGGAAGTCGCGCAGCAGAAAGGGCAGCGTATGCCCAATGCCTCCCAGGGCTGTCATGGCCCCGCAGATCAAGCCTCGTACCCATGGATGTCCCCGTCCGGTCAGACTGCCGTCATCCGAGAGCGCCTCGGCGAATCCCATGCTGATGCCCGCACCGGCCGATGCAGCCAACCCCACGAGAAATGCCTCGTGACTATTCTTGGTAGCGAAGGCGGCGGCGAACACCGGCGCGAGCGTCGATACCGACCCATCCATCAGTCCCGCCAGCCCAGGCTGCACAATCTGCAGCACGAACAACCGCCGTTGCGCGACCTCTTCGTCGGCCTTCACATTGTCCGGCAGTCTTTGCTTGTCGAGTTCCTGGGCGCGCTCTTCGTGTTCGCGCTCTTCGGTGGCCAGGTCGTCCAGCAGTTGCCGGATGCTCGCATCCTGCGTGCGGGCCGACGCCTTCTCGTAAAAGCGCCGCGTCTCAACCTCCATGGTCGACGCTTCTTTACGCACGGCTTCAATCCGCAGAGGACGCACCAGCCACAATGCCGGGCGCTCCACGAACCCCCGCACATCCTGCCGCCGGATCAGTGGGATGTGCTCACCGAATTTCTTCTGGAAGAGTTCGAGCAAGCGGCGACGGTGTCCTGATTCTTCTTCCCGCATGCCGTCAAACATCGAGGCGGTTGCGGGATAATCCTGCCGCAGCCCTTCGGCGAAATCCGAGTACACACGTTCATCTTCTTCTTCCAGGGCGATGGCCAGGGCCAGCACTTCGCGCTCGGTAAGATCTTCGAACTTTTTCATGACGCCATAGCTTACCTGCCCGTGCAGGCTGGAGACAATCTGCATTTACGCTTCTCGACCCGATGTTGCTACCCCTGAGCCCGGATCAAGCCGGCGGTATCTCAATTGGCAATCAGGAACTGAAAGCGAGAGCGGGCCCTTCGATGCTACTATCCAGTTCATGGGGCCCCGCCACTCCTCTGGAAAGACACAGAAGCGCACGAAGCGCGTTGCCAAAAGCTCGGCCCGCACCCCCGGGCTGCACTCGCCCGAACTGGTCATCATCACCGGCATGAGTGGTTCGGGGAAGGCTTCCGTGCTGAAGGCCTTCGAGGACCTCGGCTACTACTGCGTCGACAACCTTCCGGTAGAACTCATCCCGCAATTTGCCGAGCTGGCGATGCAGTCGAGTGAGATTCGCCGCACCGCTCTAGTTGTCGACGTGCGCGAAGGCTCCAAGCTGGAGAAGTTGCCGGGCATTCTGAAGTCGGTCCGGCGCATGATTCCGACTAAGGTGGTCTTCCTCGAGGCCTCCGACGCAGTTCTGGTGCGGCGCTTCAGCGAGACGCGCCGGCCTCATCCCCTGGGCACAGACTCGCCCGTAAGATCGGCACTCAAAACTGAGCGCCGCCACCTGGGCGCCATCCGTGCGTTCGCCGATTTCGTCATCGATACATCAAAGTTCAATGTTCACGAACTTCGCGCCCACATCACCGAGCGTTTTCAGGAACAGGCTTCCGAGAAGAGCATCCTGGTCTCTTGCGTCAGTTTTGGATTTCGCCAGGGTGTCCCCGAGGACGCCGACCTCGTCTTCGACGTACGCTTCCTGCCCAACCCGCATTTCTTGCCCGAGTTCCGGCCGCTCACGGGGCGCGATCCGCGCGTGGCGAAATACATCCGGTCCTTCCCGCAAACGAAAGAATTCATCTCGCGCATTTCCGACCTGCTTATCTACTTGCTTCCCCACTACATTCACGAGGGCAAAAGCTACCTGACGATTGCGTTCGGCTGCACCGGAGGCCAACACCGTTCCGTCATGATCGCCGAAGATGTAGGCAAGCATCTTCGCCGCGCTGGCTATCGCGTAAAGGTCGTGCACCGCGACAGCCCCGGTTAGTCGCCCTCCTATGTCCAAGCCGCCCTATCCGCTCGTCTCCCAGCCGATGCAGAGGAGTTGGCTCGAAAACCATCCTCGGTGGAAGATCCCGCTCGGCTTCTTGACCCTGCTTCTGTCTGGCGGTTCACTTCCCTGCAAGTGAATGTGGAAGGAAAGATGAACTCCATCGATCTGTTGTCCGTCCAACCACCCGCGGGCGGGAATTCTAGAACGGGAATGTCGCGCCCGGGAAGCTGAAACGTCATCTTCCCGGCGCGCGACTCAAGTAGAATAAGTCCTTGCATCTCATGCCTATTCGACCGGCAGCAAGCGATTGTGGCCTGCCCCGCGCGGGAGCCTCATGCGGCAACTGATGCGGCTCATCCGATATGCTCTCCCGTACTGGTGGCAAATACTGTGTTCCGTTCTGCTCATGGCCGCGGTCGGGGCGCTTGACGCATTCAAGTATCTGCTGGTCCGTCCCGTATTTGATCGAGTTCTGAGCCCCGCAACCGGGTCGAAGGAGATCCAGCTCTTCGTCATTCCCGGTACGCACCATGCAGTCTACCTGCAGCAGTTTGTGCCGTCGCATTTCACCAATGCGTGGAACATCGTGGCGTTTGCCCTGATTGCATCCACCCTGCTCAAGGGTATCTGCGACTACTCCGGCACGTATCTGGTAAATCACGCGGGCTTTGGCATGATCACCGATCTCCGCGACGATCTTTACACCGCGCTGCTGCGCCGCTCGGCCGCTTTTTTTTCACAGCACGCCACCGGAACCTTACTCTCCACCATCATCAATGACATCGAGCGGGTTCAGTATGCGATGTCGACGGTGCTCTCGGAGTTGTTGCAGCAATTCTTCACCTTCCTCGCAGTAGCTGCCGTGGTGGTAATCCTGGGCGGGAAACTTGCCTGGGTGTTGCTCTTGTTCGTCCCCGTGATTGTCTTCTCGTCGCGCAAGATCGGTTCTCGCGTGCGCCACACCACGCGGCACGGCCAGGATAAGCTGGCGGAAATCCAGAATATTCTGCACGAAACCATCACGGGCAACCGTATCGTGAAGGCCTTTAACACAGAGAACTGGGAGATCTCCAGGTTCCGGAAAGCCGCGCGCCGCCTTTTCCGCGCCAATCTCCGCTCGGTCGCGGCGGCCGCCATCAGTTCGCCGCTAATGGATGTTTTTGGAATGGTCGGCGTGGCTCTTCTGCTCCTGCTCGGCCGTGACCGGATTGCGCACAATCAGATGACTCCCGGAGTGTTCGTGGCTTTCATTACCGCCGTCTTCAGCCTCTACAACCCGGTTCGCAAGTTCGCGCTTTTTTACAACAATTTTCAGCAAGCGCTGGGCGCCTCATCGGAGATCTTCAAGTTCATGGATCTCGAAGATGACGTGCGCGAAAAGCCGCGCGCCAAAACATTACGCAGGTTCTCCGGAAGTGTTCGCCTTGAGCGCGTCAGTTTCGCCTATTCCAACGTAGGCGAAGAGGGGCACGATGTTCTGCGCCACATCGATCTCGAAGTCCGGCGCGGTGAAGTATTGGCCATTGTCGGCTCCAGCGGCGCGGGCAAAAGCACGCTCGTACACCTGATCCCGCGCTTCTTTGATGTGACCGCCGGCCGCTTGCTCATCGACGGCCTCGACGTGCGCGATGTGACGCTTGCGTCACTACGGGCACAGGTCGGCATCGTCACCCAGGAGACGGTGCTGTTCAACGACACGGTGCGCAACAATATCGCCTACGGCCAGCCAAATGTTCCGCAGAAGGACGTCGAGGCTGCGGCCCGTGCCGCTTTGGCACACGACTTCATCCGGGCTCTTCCGTTCGGCTACGATACGGTGATCGGAGAGCGCGGTGTGCGGCTTTCTGGAGGTGAGCGTCAGCGGCTTGCCATAGCCAGGGCTCTGCTGAAGAATGCGCCTATCCTGATTCTGGATGAGGCCACATCGGCACTCGACAGTGAGTCCGAGGCGCTGGTGCAGACCGCCTTGCACAACCTGATGACTGGTCGCACCGTGTTCGTAATCGCCCACCGCCTTTCGACTGTGCGCCGCGCAGACCGTATTGTGGTCATCGAGAATGGCGCCATCGCCGACATCGGCGCGCACGAGGAGTTGATGACGAGGTTAGGTACGTACCGGCGACTCTACGAATTGCAGTTCGCGAATGCAGATGCGCCCAAAGCAGTTGCAGGATCTTAGCCACAGAATACGGCCCCTATGCCCATACGCTCGATGACAGGTTTTTCTCAGGTGAGAGGTGAAGTGCAGCGTCAGAGTGCCGCAAACCCGGCAGTCCCGGCGTCCGACGCAGGCTCCGATGGCCGAATGGGTTTCGCGCTCTCGCTGAAGTCGGTCAACCACCGTTTCCTTGACCTGCACTTCCGCCTTCCCTCCGGAACGGATTCCCTTGAGATGCAACTCCGGCGCCTGCTGAAAGAGAAGATGGCGCGCGGTCACGTCGAAGTGACGCTGAGCCTGGAGCGCACCACCAGCGACACGTTTTCTCTCAACCGCGAAATTGTCGGAGGATACATCGCTGCCTTCCGCGCCGCCGCTGCCGAGTTTTCCCTCGCGACCGAACCCGACCTCAACGCGGTTCTGCGTATCCCCGGCGCGCTCGACTCGGCCAACGATAGTGCCGACGGCGAGATCGAAGCCGCGGTCATGGCCCAGGTCGGCGAGGCTCTGGCACAGCTCAATCAGATGCGCGAAGAAGAAGGTCGCGGCATCGCCCGCGAACTGCGCGAGCGCATGGTGCACTTGGCAGAGGCAAGCAAGAGTGTGCAACAGCATCGCCGCGCCGTGTTGCAAACCTACAGCGAACGGCTGCAATCGCGTCTGCTGGAGTTGCTGGGTGCGACCGTCGACAAGGAGAGAGTGCTGCAAGAGGCCGCGTTGCTGGTCGATCGCAGCGACATTCAGGAAGAGATCGTACGTCTCGACACCCACGTGCAACATTTCCTCGGCTTACTCGATGCCGGCGGCGAGATCGGGAAGAAGCTCGACTTCCTTCTTCAGGAAATGAACCGCGAGGCCAACACTCTACTTTCGAAGACTTCCGGCCTGGCCGGGGAGGCGCTCAAGATTACCGAAGCAGGATTGGCTATGAAGGCAGAAATCGAAAAGTCGCGCGAGCAGGTGCAAAACCTGGAATGAGCCAGCCCTGCAAGCCCATCGTTTACATCATCTCCGCGCCTTCGGGCTCCGGGAAGTCGACCCTCGTCAACGAACTCCTGAGGCTGGTTCCCCGTCTCGATTTTTCGATCTCTTACACCACTCGTCCTCCCCGAGGCAGCGAGCAAAACGGCAAGCAATACCATTTTGTTCCCCGCGAAGAATTTGAGCAGATGATTCGCGACGACGAATTTCTGGAGCATGCCAATGTCTTCGGCGACGCCAATGTCCTCGGAGACTACTACGGTACCGCGCGGCGGTTTCTGCGCGAAGCGGAGATAAATGGTCATGATCTTTTGCTCGACATCGACGTCCAGGGAGCCGCGCAGATCAAGCAAAGAGTGCCCGGTGCCATCAGCATTTTCGTCCTGCCTCCCGACCGCAAGACTTTGGAATGGCGGCTGCGTCACCGCAGCGAGAACGACGAAGAAACCATCCAGCGCCGGTTGGACGCGGCTCGTCGCGAGATTGAGAACTACGACAAGTATGACTATATTTTGATCAACGACAAGCTCGAGGAATCGAGCGAGAGCCTGCAGGCGATCGTTCTTTCGGAACGCTTGCGGCGGTCGGGACGGGCGCTTTCCCCTGAACAGAAAAGAACCGTGGACTTGGCGGATCGTCATCGGCTCGCCAACATCAGGGATCGGGTGCTGCCCATCCTGGCGTCCTTTCGGACCGCCCCGCCTTAGGCACACCCATAGTTTTCGCGGTATCATTTGAAGAGGCGGGACAAGCCTGAAAGCCGGTTATGTTCTGTTGGCCCTGTTCTGCGGAATGCATGGTTCGACGCTCGGCATTCATCCGACTGCAATGTTGTTGGTAAAGGGAGAGTCCCAATGAAGTTGATTGAAGGTTTTGACAGCAACTACCGGTACATTCTGGTGGCGGCGCGGCGTGCGCGCCAACTGCAGTCCGGTGCGCCGCCCGTGGTCGATACCAACTCCCGCAAGCCCTGCCGCATCGCGCAAGATGAAATCCGCGCCGGCAAGGTGAAGTGGGAGATTCCTGATAACCGCACCGCTGCCGAGCAGGCCGGAGATGCCCTGGACAAGGCGCTCGGCCAGGAGTAAGGAAATTGTTCATTTTGTGAATGCTGATTGTTGATTGCGCAAGCGCAGTTTGGGATCGGTGGTTTTTTAATCAACGATCAGAAATCAACACTCAACAATTTGTTAATCATGAAAATCGCACTGGGCGTTACTGGCGGAATCGCAGCCTACAAAGCGGCCGAAATCGTCCGCCTTCTGCAGGACCGTGGCATCCGCGTGCAAGTCGTCATGACGCGTGCCGCCCAGGAGTTCGTACGACCCCTCACCTTCGCCGCCCTCTCCGGAGAAAAGGTTATCACCGGCATGTTCGCGCCGGGCGAAGAGCATGAGCCCAACATCGACTCCGCCATCGAACACATCGCCGTCGCCCAATCGATTGACGCGCTCGTCGTCGCTCCTGCCACGGCTGACGTTCTTGCCCACTTCGCGCAGGGAATCGCCACCGACTTTCTGACGACGCTCTATCTCGCGACCACCGCGCCGGTCGTTGTAGCGCCGGCGATGAACGTCAACATGTGGAACCACCCGGCCACACAGTCCAATCTGCAGGTTCTACGCCAGCGAGGCGTGAAGGTTGTCGAACCAGGCGCAGGCTATCTGGCGTGTGGCATGACAGGCCCGGGCCGCCTTGCTGAAAACGAATCCATTGTTGCTGCCGTGTTGGAGGCGCTCGGTGCGTCCCAGGATCTGAGCGGCGAGACCGTGCTCATCACCGCCGGTCCCACGCGCGAGAAGATCGATCCGGTGCGCTACCTTTCGAACCGTTCCAGCGGACGCATGGGATATGCCCTGGTCGAAGCCGCCCTCCGTCGCGGCGCACGCGTTCTTCTGGTCAGCGGTCCCACGTCGCTCACGCCGCCCGGCGCCGCCGAGT
The DNA here is from genome assembly GCA_017883385.1 of Candidatus Sulfotelmatobacter sp. Lineage (GTDB taxonomy): Bacteria > Acidobacteriota > Terriglobia > Terriglobales > Acidobacteriaceae > Sulfotelmatobacter. Next base: position 28,139 of record JADGNQ010000036.1, on the reverse strand, counting down.
TAACCCGAGTCGAGTCGACCGAAGAAATGCAGGACGCGGTTCTCACGTTGCTGCCCCAAGCCAGCATCGTCATTAAGACTGCGGCCGTCTCTGACTATCGTCCCAAAGTCGCCGCGGGCCAGAAACTCAAGCGCAAGGGCCCGATGACTCTGGAGCTCGAGGCCACTCCTGACATTCTGAAAGAGCTTTCAATCAAGAAGACCGTGCAGATCGTTGTCGGCTTCGCAGCTGAAACAGAAAACGTCTTGGAAAACGCCCGCCAGAAACTGGTCGCCAAGAATCTCGATGCCATCGTGGTCAACGATGTCTCACGCGAGGGGGTGGGCTTTGATTCCGATCGCAACGCGGTGACGATCATCACCCGTGAAGACGTCGTCGAAGTCCCCGAGACCACCAAGTGGGAAGTGGCCCAGCGCGTGCTCGACCAGATCGTGCACCTGCGCCAGCATCGCAAATCGCCGGTGAAAGCCTGATCGTCCGCCCGGCTTTCACACTCACCTTTTAGTTTGTCATCCTGAGCGAAGTCAGTCCGTCGCGAAGCGCCGGACTGACGCAGTCGAAGGATCCCCACCCCACGGTATAATTGACGACACCTCATGCCCTCCGTCCTTGATCCTCAGTTGCGGCGCGCTCTCGCCGAGCGCGTTCGCTACTATCACGAACTGGGCATCTACGATTTTTACCGGCGCGAACCGGTCGCGGGTATACGGCCCGAATCAGCTCTACTTTCCACATCCCAGCCAGAATTGCGAGAGGAAATGCCCGCAAGAAAATCCGCTGTAGTCGCGACAGTCGCCGAGGGAAACATTTTCCAGGTGTTGACGCCGAAGCCAGAGCAGGGCATCACTGACCCTGTAGCTGCGCTCAAACTGATCCGTGAAGACCTGGGCGACTGCACTCGCTGCAAACTGCACAAGCAGGGGCGCAAGCAGATCGTGTTCGGGGTGGGCAATCCACGCGCCGAACTGATGTTCGTGGGCGAAGGACCCGGAGCCGACGAAGACACGCAGGGCGAGCCCTTTGTGGGCCGGGCCGGACAACTTCTCAACAACATGATCAAGGCGATGGGTATTAGGCGCGAAGACGTTTACATCGCCAACGTCGTCAAATGCCGTCCACCCGGGAATCGCACGCCGGAGCGCGACGAGTGCGAAACGTGTTCTCCGTTTCTCATGCGCCAGATCGCGGTCGTCAAGCCCAAGGTGGTAGTTGCGCTCGGCGCCGTCTCGGCGAAGAATCTTCTCGCTATTAACGCGCCCATGTCCGAGCTTCGCGGCCGCTTCTACGACTTCATGCCGGCCGGTGCGCGCAGTAGCGATCCTTCATGGCCAGGCACAAAGCTCGCAGTGACGTACCACCCGGCATTTCTCCTGCGCGATCCGCGCCAGAAAGGCGAAGCCTGGAAGGACTTGCAGATGGTGATGAAGTTCCTCGGCCTCCAGCCCCTGCAAAAGAGCGAGTGATCCCACCCATCCGTTATCCTGAGCGAAGTCAGTCCGTCGCGAAGCGGCGGACTGACGCAGTCGAAGGATCCCTACCGGAGCACGAGTCTGGTTTATTCTTCCAAACAATGCCCGAATTCTGTGACGTAGCTGTGCCCGTGCCGCTGGACATGGTTTTCACCTACCGCGTCCCAGCGGACGCCATGCCGGTCGTGGGCGGGCGCGTGCTGGTCCCGTTCCGCCAGCAACGCACGACGGGCATCGTCGTCGAATTGCACGATCGCAAACCTTCGGTCACAATCAAGAACATTTTCAGCGTGCTTGATGCCGCACCCGTCCTGGACGAACAACTGCTGCGCCTCGGCCGCTGGATCGCCGACTATTATCTCGCTCCGCTGGGTGAGGTGTTCCGCACCATGCTGCCCCTGAACGCAGAGTTTAAGCGCTCCATCGGATATCGCATCACGGCAGACGGACAGATGGCGCTGCACCTGGCGGGCGTGTCAGGGTCGTCCGCCCGCTCGCGCCGCACGCCCGAGGAGCAAGCAGCAGAGTTCCGCGTGCTCGACTATCTCGCTGGTTGCATTTCTGAAAACGCCTCCGGCCAAGAGAGCGTGTCCGGGAAGGGCACGGCTTCAGCCGTGCCGTTAGAGGTCGCCGCGAGCAGGGCTTTAGCCCCTGAGGGATCAGCTCTCGTCCGGGAAGAAACTCTTCGTTCCGCCACCCGCGTCTCCAGGGCCATCCTCAGCGGAATGGTTCGCAAGAAATGGCTGGCGCGTGAGGATCTCTCCGCGGCTCAGGACGCCACCCGCACGATGAAGGTAGCGCTGCTGAAATCTGCCGAGGGTAAGCTGAACGACAACCAACGGAAACTAGTCGATACGCTGGCTGCTTCGGGGGGAAAGGTCCCGGTGATCACGCTGCGCTCGCCGGACGTTCCGCGCACTACGCTGGCCTCGCTGGTTCGCCGCGGACTCGTCGAGATTGTGGATGCGCCCGCGGATTTCAGCGTCTCGCGCTCCAAGCCGCGGCCCTCCCTTTTTGAGTTCGATTTGAACCCGGCGCAGCAATCCGCGCTCGCACGAGTGCGGGAAGGCGTGGTCGCGCGTAAATTTTCAGGCATGCTCCTCCACGGCATCACCGGATCGGGAAAAACCGCTGTATATCTAGCGGCGATGCGCTCGGTGCTCGAAGCGGGACGCTCGGCCATCCTGCTCGTCCCCGAAATTGGCCTCACTCCCGCGGTTGCCGCCGATCTGCATCAGATCTTCGGCGATGAAGTGGCCATTCTGCATTCCGACCTTTCTGACAAGGAGCGGGCCCAGCAATGGCATCGCATCAAGCGCGGCGATGCGCGCATGGTCGTCGGCACTCGGTCGGCAGTCTTTGCGCCGGTGGCCGATCTCGCGCTGATCATTGTCGACGAGGAGCACGACTCGTCCTACAAGCAGGAAGAAACGCCGCGCTACCACGCGCGCGACGTTGCAGTCGTGCGCGCCAAGTCGGCGAATGCCGTTGTCGTGCTCGGCTCAGCTACTCCGTCGCTCGAGTCCTACTTCAATGCCAAGAAGAATAAGTACGCGCTCGTCGAGTTGCCCGACCGTGTGGAGCAACGCCCCCTGCCCGAAGTCGAAATCATCGACATGCGTCAGGAGTACCAGGAAACCGGACATGAGCAGGTGATCTCGCGCAAGCTGGCCGCCGAGATCAAAGACCGGATCGAGCGCAAAGAGCAGGTCATGGTGCTCCTCAACCGCCGCGGATATTCACCGGTCGTTCTCTGTCGCACCTGCGGCAAGAAGCTCGAATGCCAGAATTGCGCCATCTCCCTCACCCATCACAAGCGCGAGCACAGAATGGTCTGCCACTATTGCGGCTACACGGCGCCCGTGCCGAAGGCATGCGTGCACTGTGGCAGCGAGTATGTCTATTTTCTCGGCACCGGCTCCGAAAAGCTCGAAGAGTTGCTGCACGGCATGTTTCCGCAGGCGCGCATTGCCCGCCTCGACCGCGACACCGTACGTGGCCACGAAGATTTCGAGCGCACACTCAACGCATTGAACGAAGGCGAACTCGACTTGCTCGTCGGTACCCAGATGATCGCCAAAGGCCACGACATTCACGGCGTCACGCTGGTCGGAGTGGTCGGAGCCGACGTTGCCCTCGGGCTCCCCGATTTCCGCGCCGCCGAGCGCACCTTCCAGCTACTGACGCAGGTCGCCGGGCGCGCTGGACGCGGGCAAACTCCAGGCAAGGTCGTGCTGCAAACTTATTTTCAGGATCACTACGCGGTGCAGTACGCTGCGCACCACGACTTCATCGGCTTCTACGAGAAAGAGTTGCAATTCCGCAGTTGGATGCACTACCCGCCTTATTCCGCTCTCGCCAACGTCCTGGTGCGCAGCGACAAGCTCGACGACGCCCTGCAATGGTCGGGGACTCTGGGGAAGTGGTTCGATGCGACTCGCCACGAAGGCGTGCGCGTGCTCGGTCCGGCGGCCGCTCCCATCATGCGGCTGAAGCGCGACTATCGCTACCACTTCGTGCTCAAGTCGCCTAGCCGGGAAAAACTCAACACGACCCTGCGCGCAATGCTGGCCTACTCTACTCAGCAGAAGATCCCGCGCACACAAGTGATTGTCGATGTGGACGCGTTGTGGTTGATGTAGGCAGCTCTTGGCTCTTAGCTTTTAACTCTTAGCCAAATCGGCGCGGCCCTGGCCCTCTTCCTCGAATCACCGCCGCTTTTGCGTGACTATCTCCAGCTTATCTGGAAGGGTGAGATCGTGAAGGTCAGTGCCAGCATGATCAGCGCCAGCAGTGCCAGGGCCCAACGACTGGCAGGAAGCACGGGATATTCCGGCGCCTGCTGCTGGCGGTAAGTAAGGACGTTCATCACGATGATCAGCCCGGCCCACACTCGCCATCCCACATACGAGCGGCCCAGGTAAACCAAAACAATCACCGTCAGCCAGGAAATAATGCGGTGCGTGCGCGGCGCCACAGCGTAAACGATGTGTCCCCCGTCCAACTGGCCGCTGGGCAGCAGGTTCAGCGCCGTCGCAAACATTCCGACCCACGCGGCCACCGCCGTCGGATGCAGATACACCCGAGTCAACGGCAGCGCCGCAATAGCATGGCTCGGAGCAACACTGCGCAGCAATCCATGTATGACGTAGAAGATCGCGGGAAATCCTAACTGCAGATCGGATTGGCCGGCGCCAGTCGCGAGCGGTTTCGAAAGGTTCATCGCCACCGCCAGCGTAGCGACTGCAACGACGAATCCCGCGATCGGCCCGGCGATTCCGATGTCGAACAGCGCCGCCCGCGAACGAATTGGCGCCTTGATGCGGATGACCGCTCCCAAAGTTCCGATCATGGTAGGTGCGGGCAGGAAGAAGGGAAGCGTTGCGCGCACTCCGTAGTAACGGCAGAACACGTAGTGCCCCATCTCATGCGCCAGCAGGATCACCAGCAGCGTTGCCGAAAACGGAATGCCCAGGAGCAGCCGCGCAGGTTGCGCTAGAACCCATCCAATAGGAAAGAAGGGAAGGTACTCATCGGCCGCCGCAAACGGCGGCAAGTTGTGCAGGAAGTTGAATTCCATCCGCGCCCCGACGACCAGCGTGGTGAAGCCCGTCGCCATCAGCAGCAGCGCGTGGATCCAATAACGTTCCCGCGGCGGCGGTCCTTGCGGTTCCGGCAGCGGCTGATAGTACTCGAGCGTGGAAGTAGGAATCGGGGGATTGGGTTCCGACATTGCGATTCTTCGGCCCAGGACGTGAATTCCGAGCCCGCTCTTTGATGCTACTACGAGCGGAGAAAACACGGGGTGGCGACACCCCTGTCGGTGGCAGAGCCTTTTGGCTTGGCACTTTCGGGCTATTACGAAAGTGCCATTTTGAGCTGCCGCAGGAAGGCCTAATATGTTGCCAACTGCATCAGAGGTGGCGCTCCGGGCCCTGTTTGCACATATCCGGATGTGCCAGAACCCTGATGCCGTAAGTCGCCTGCTCGGCGACAAATCTTCTCCCCCGAAAACTGGTTCCCTGCATGAGTTTGGTTGCCCCGATCCCTGACATCGAGGTCCGGCCGTCGCCTGCGACGATTCCTGCGGCGTGGTTCGAAGTGCGCCCGCACGATCTTTCCATCTGGAACAACATTCTGCTGGGCACAGCTACGTCGCTCTATCAGTATCCATTCTGGAATGAGCCGAATCGTCCGCTCTGGCTCACGCCACGTTACCTGGTATGGGGCACGCAGAACCATCCACTCACGTATGTCTGCATTCTCACTATCGGTTTCGGCCCGGCCAAGATTGGTCTGGTTTTTCGCGGACCGGCTCGCCTCTACCAAGAAATCGAGTTTCCCCAGGCTGCAATTACCGGGTTGTTCGATTGGGCGCGCTCGCACGGATACATCTTCATCCGCTTCACCCACTCCGACCCGCAGATCCTGACTCAGCTTGCAGCCGCCGGCCATGCCGAGGATTTCGACGCGTTCCCCTACTTCCTGGATTACCCGGTCCTCTGCCCGGACTACATCGTCGAGCAGTACGACGCCGACGAAGACACGCTGGCCACCCTCGACCGCGAGGCGCGCCGCAAGATTCGCCGCGCCACTGAACTAGGGTACGAATTTCGCTCCGACGATTCGCCAGAGGCGCTGGCGAAAGCGTGGCCTCTTTATCGGGACTGCTCCCACCGCAAGCACTTCCGTCTCGAGCGTCCCCTATCCGTTTACATGGAGGCCATGCGCCTGGCCCAGGCTCACAATTGTGTCCGCTTGTATTCGGTGCTTCTGCACGGCAAGTTGGTTGGCAGCACCTTGGTGTTCCGCGATCGCACTACGGCGCACTGTCAACTGGCCGCCTTCGATGCCGAGCACAGGCAGTCGGCCGCGTTTCTGCACTGGCACTCTATGCGCAATATGTATCGCCTGGGCGCGCGCCGCTACAACCTGGGTCCCGGGCCGGGTTCCCTGGCGCGATTCAAGCAGCAGTTCTGCCAGCATCCTGTAAGCTACCCCGCCCCGCTGACGGTTGTGTTGAAACAGGATTGGTTCCGCCTGTGGATGAAGCTGGTCTTTCCCATAGCCAAGCGCCTACGGCCAACATTGCGGAAAATTGTTACCTGCCTGAAGCCCTAGCCCTATAGCGTGGCCGGTGCCCTTGTTGCACTGGGACCTCGACGGCACCACACTTCAGAGGCTGCGGAAAAAGTCTGGAATCGTGCACGGCCGAGAAGGGCACGAGCTTTAGAGGTCACGGAAAAACGCACGATTCGTATCAGGCTATGCCTTCAGGCATAGCGTAAATGCTGGCGAATCAATCACGCCTTTAGGCGCTGCCCACTCGGAATGCGCCTTCTTCCGCAGCCTCTTTTACTCGTGCCGTAAGTCGCGCAACGCGTTCAAGCAAATCGCCAGCGCCGATCATTAGGAAACATGAGCACGACAGAAGAATCGCGATGAACGGACCGCGCAGGCAAGGGACAGCTATTTGCGGTAGCTCAATTCTGAAAGGATTCCGCGCTCAGCTCTGCGAGCGCCCTAATCAATCGACTGCAATTCTTTCCCCGGCTTAAACCGCACGGCCCTTCCTGGCGGAATGGACACTTCGGCTCCGGTGCGCGGGTTGCGCCCGATTCCGGTCTTGCGCGGGCGCACGTTGAACACGCCAAATCCCCGCAGTTCAATGCGATTGCCGCCGGCCAGCGCCTTCTTCATGCTCTCGAAGACGGTCTCCACGGCCAGCTCGGCCTTGGTCTTGGTGATGCCGGTCTTGGCCACCACTTCGTTGATGATGTCGAGCTTGATCACAGGTGGCTCCCGCGTGCAGGGTCAAGATGATGCTTCAAGTTATTGATGCTAAGGGAGATAAGTCAGATTGTCAACGGGAGCATCAATCCCGTAAACTGACAGGCACCCAGCCAACGAGATTGTGTGATTCAGCCATCGGGTCATTGAGTGATTTCTCTCGCAGCGCGAGTTCGGCCAGTGCTCAATTGCCTTTCAATGACTCAATCACAAATGATTCACTGACTCAATTCCTAAAGGGAGTTCCATGCTGAAGAGTGACCGCTGGATCCGCAAGATGTCCCGGGAACACGAAATGATTAACCCATTCTCCGAGAAGCAGGTGCGCGAAGGCGTGATCTCTTATGGCCTGTCCTCCTACGGCTATGACTTGCGCGTGGCCGACGAGTTCAAAATTTTCACCAATGTTAACTCCACCATCGTCGACCCCAAGCACTTCGACGAGAAGTCTTTCGTTACCATGCAAACCGACATCTGCCTCATTCCTCCCAATTCGTTTGCCCTGGCGCGCTCGGTTGAATACTTCAAGATTCCACGCAGCGTGCTGACCATCTGCGTCGGCAAGAGCACCTACGCCCGCTGCGGCATCATCGTTAACGTCACGCCATTCGAGCCCGAATGGGAAGGCTTCGTCACTCTCGAAATTTCCAACACGACGCCGTTACCGGCGCGCATCTACGCCAACGAAGGCCTGTGCCAGATCCTCTTCTTCGAGTCCGACGAAATGTGCGAGACCAGCTACGCCGACCGCAAAGGCAAATACCAGTCGCAGCAGGGAATCGTGCTGCCGAAACTCTGAAAGTGCTAGCTATCAGCCGTCAGCCTTCAGTTCGCGCCTGGGGTCTCGAAGTGGGGTTGGAAGTAGCTGCGTGAGAACTAGATCTTCCGCGAGCAAGGCGAGGCGAGCCCGCCGAACTCCAGCCGCGAAGCGGCGGCATGTGATAGCCCGGCACGGAAGTGCCGGGTAGGATAGTCGAAGACGGAACCGAGTCCCGCTAGGGACGGCACCCATCTCAGCCAAAATAGCGATGATCGTTCTTTGCGCTCTACGTAACCCGCAAATACGTCGTATACTGCTCGTCCGCAATCGCCGTGAAAGGCAGCATCTTCACCGGTCCGCTGGCCGTCTGCATTTGCCAGTTCTGCCCACCCGTTCTCTTCGCCGCCAGCAACTGCGCCCGAGTCACCTTGGGCTCGCTGTCAGTGACGGCAAACAGCACCAGCGGCCCCATCAGCAACGCCACGGTATCTGCATGCGCTGGGTCAATAGCCTCCAGCCGCGTTGTCAGAGGAAGCTCAACGTCAATGCGGTCGCCAGTTTTCCACTGCCGCTGCACCTGCGCAAAGGTCCCCGCGTTCGCCGCCTCACGTTTGCCGTTGACGGAAACCGAAGCCTTCTCCGCCCACGCCGGAATTCGCAGATTCACCGCGAACTCCTCCGACTTCGAAACCTTCACCTCAAACTGCACGTGCGCATCATAGGGATACTCGCTCTTCTGAGTCAGCACAACCTGCGCCCCGTTCTGCGTCCACTTCAACGTCGAAGGAATGTAGAGATTCACATACACTCCGCGCGCATCGCGGAAGTACGTGTTGATCCGGTAATCGGCCGCCACTTGCGGATGCGTCCCCGAGCAGCAGGGCCAGCCGTGCGACGAATACACTTTGCGCCCTTTGAAGTTGCAGTCCGCGTAGTAAAACGTCCGCCCGTCGGCTTCGAGCGGCTTCGCCCCCAGGATGGTGTTGTACATCATCCGCTCCATGCTGTCGCCATAGCGTGGATCGCGCGTCACCCGCAGCAGATAGCGTGTCAACTTGAAGTGCGCGTAGGAACCGCAGGGAGTTTCAAAACTGCTGTGCGTCTTGCTGAGACTGTCGTACACGTCAGCGCTGCCGGTTGCGCGCAACGTCTCATCCGGACCCCAACCTCCCGTGGCGAAACTCTGCGCCGCCAGCATGTCAAACCCGTTCTTCGCCGCCCGCAGATGCTTCTCGCTTCCCACCGTGAGATAAGCCTGCATCGCGGAACACAGCGAGTTCACGTGACTGTAAGCATGCCGCCCCGCCAGATCATTTTGTGCAGCCGCCAGCCGGTCGAAAATCACATCATTCAAATACTGAACGCCCATCGCACGATACCGCTCTCCCGCCCCGCGCTGGTACGCCAGAAACAGATTCTCCGGCATGGTGTACGACTCGTCCCAGGTATAAGACTCGTCCTTGCCCGGCCGCCAGCTTTGTCCATGCACAATCGCCTTACCCGGCAGGTGCGGGATCGCCGCATCAGTAGTCTTTTGCAGAATCGCGAACGCATCCGGATCTCCGACATACTTATGCGAATCGATCAGCCCGCACACCAGCTTGTCGTAACAGTAAGCAGGGAAGCGATTGTTCTCGTAAAACTTCCCGTCGATGACCTGCGCGTAAAGCCGGTTCAGCCGCAGCACTTTCTCGCGTGCCGCCTGCGAGCCCGTGATCGCATACACCCGTGCCAGCGCCGACACCCATTGCCCAAACGTCGCCGCCGGCGCGAATCCTGCCTCAAACGTGTGCCAGTCGTAGTTTGGATCGTAGTTGTACCAGCCGCCCAACTCCTTGCCCGGCGCCGGCTGTCCAATCATCTGCCGAAAGGGTTTGAGCAGACTGTCTTCGCTCAACTCCATCAGCACGGCATGCGTCTGTTGCAGCTGCTGCTCGTGGAGCGCGCTGTTGAGAGCGATATCGCCGTAGCTGAATTCTTCGAGTGGACTGGATTCAAGCGGACCAGAGGCGAGGGCCAGAGCCGGCCTTCGCAATCCGGGAATCAGACTCGCGGCTGACGCGAGCGTCGCCGACTGGAGAAACCTTCTTCGGGAGACTGATCGCAAGGAAGACATCTGTCCTCCCATTTCTAGAAGTGAACTGAGCGAAGCGGACACTGGGTGCCCCATTTCTCGCGCGTTCTTTGCGCGAGAAAGCCTGCCCTGAGCGAAGCCGAAGGGTGGGGCAGTGCTACCGCTGGTTTTCCCCTTCTTTATACATGTACTTGATCGCCGGCTTGTAGATCATCAGGTTCGGCTCGCCGTTTTCCCGCGTCACCTTGATGCAGGTTTTGTCGTACCACTCGATGATGCCGTGTACTTCCTCGCCATCGCGCAGCACGATGACCATCGGCGTCCGCGATTGCATCTGCTTCTGATAATAAAAATTCTCGGCGTTCGTCTGTTCCGGAGGAGTAACCTTCCGGCCGCCACCGCCGCCACTTCCCCCCATTGCACGATCACCCCGATCGCCGCGGTCACCACGCTCTGCGCGGTCGTGCCTCTCCGGCCGCTCCCGCCGTTCTTGCAGCTGCATTGGGGCAGAAGTGTGATTGTTGCCGTGATTCTCCACCCGCTGCAGGGTGGGACGGATCAGTTTGCGGTTCGCGAAGTTTTCCTTCTCGGCGGATTCACCGGTGGGAACGGAATCCATCATAATTTCCTTCATAGTGGCGCTGCCTCGGATACACGCATTCGCGCAAACCACAACACTCGGGAGCCCTAGGAATGTAATTAACGAAGGCGTGAAATTTTACCTACCGTAACACAGGATTCTTCCCCTGACAATCGTTCGTTCGTGCCCCAATCTTGCAGTGTGCTAAATCTTGCACACCCCTAGAATATCGATTCGCCCCGCTACTTCGTATTCGACAGGTCAGCCCCTCGGCGTTCACTTCCGCTCCACGTGACGATCGCCACCAGACTCGCCACCAGCAGCACGGTCCACGCCAGAACCGGCGCGAAACTGCCGCCATACCGGCCCTCGACGAGCTTCGCCTGGATCACCGAATTGCGTGATGAAAGAAGATTTCCCAGCTGGTACGCGAATCCCGGAAGCGTTCCTCGCACCGCGGGCGGCGAGAGTTCGTTCAAATGTGCCGGAATCACTCCCCACGCTCCCTGCACCATGAATTGCATCAGAAACCCGCCCAGCGCCAGCATCGGCACCGAGTGCGAATATGCCCACAGCGGAATCACCGGAATCGCAAGCAGTGCCGCGATGACGATGGCTCGCCGCCGCCCGATTCGTTCTGACCACGTCCCGAACAAAATTCCTCCCAGCAGCGCACCAATGTTGTAAACGATGGCGATGAAGCTCACCGTCTTCGGTGTGAACTGCAGATTCTTCTGCAGAAATGTCGGGTAGAGATCCTGCGTGCCGTGACTGAACGAGTTGAAAGTGAACATCAGTACCACCAGAAAAAGAAAAATGCCGGCGTGCGAAAAGATATCTTTCCCGAGATGGCTCCCTGCCTCTCGCGACACCCGCCCCTGCAGCCACGCCGGCGATTCGTCCACCTTGGTGCGAATGTAGATGACCAGAAACGCCGGCAACGCGCCAATGACGAACATGCCACGCCACCCGAAGATAGGGAACAGCGTCCCGTAAACCAACGCCGCCATGAAATATCCCACTACATATCCCTCTTGCAGCAGCCCTGAGAAAAATCCGCGTCCCTCGGCCGGCAGTGTTTCAAACGCCAGCGCCGCACCCACGCCCCACTCGCCGCCCATGGCGATTCCGAAGAATGCCCGCATGATGAGGAAGATTTTCAACGACGGAGCGAACGCCGAGGCCAGCTCAAACACGGAATAAGCAATGATGTCGACCATCAGTGTAGGCCGGCGTCCGAACCGGTCCGCCATCAGCCCAAACAGGAAGGCCCCCACCGGGCGCATCGCCAGCGTCAGAAAAATCGCCTCTGAGATTGCCGAAACCTTCGCCTGAAACTGAGTGGCTAGCGCGCTGACGCAAAATATGAGAATGAAGAAATCAAACGCGTCCAGCGCCCAGCCTAAGAAACAGGCGATAAACGTATTCCGCTGCACCGAAGTCAATCGCCGAAAGTGCCCGAGAAATTCCATGTCGCTAATCTGAGCCTATTGTTCTTCCTCTGTGTACTCAGTGTCCTCTGTGGTTATCTTTCTTCCTGCACACAGAGTTCTGCGGATGCTAGCATAAGCTCTCAATCAGCAATCAGAAATCAGCAATCAACAATTTTTGACATGCCCGAACTCGACCTCCCACAACGCCAGGCGCCCGACTCGCTCATGCTCACCGGCTTCTGGTACCGCGCTCTGCCCGCCGATCGCGTCCACCGCAGTCAGTTGCACAAGGCCACGCTACTGGAGATTCCACTCGTAATCGGCCGCGACCGCCAGAGACAGCCCTTCGCCCTACGCGATGCCTGCCCGCATCGTGGCATGCCCCTCAACTGCGGCAAATTTGACGGAGAGAATCTCGAGTGCGGATATCACGGCTGGAAGTTCGATGTCCACAATGGCCAGTGCCAGCTGATCCCATCCCTCACTGCCGGCCAGAAACTCAAAGTCGATCGCATCTACGCGGGCAGCTATCCCTGTGAAGAACAGGACGATTTTATCTGGGTTTACATTCCGGACCCGGCCCCGCCGGGCGCAGGCTTTGCTCCACCGTCCGAAGCTCCCGACGCCGCACCGCAGATCGAAAAATTCAGCAGCAAATACAAGCTAGCCTACCTGCAAGCCGAAATGCCCGTCAGCATCGACCACGGCATCATCGGCTTAATGGATCCCGCGCACGGACCCTTCGTTCACCAGGCATGGTGGTGGCGCACGCAGCACAGCATTCACGAGAAGAGGAAAAACTTCGAGCCCATCCCAAATGGATTTCGCATGAGCGCGCACACGCCGAGTTCCAACTCCGCGCCCTACAAACTGCTGCGCCTCTACGCCGACGCCGATTCCATCACCACCACCATCGATTTCGTCCTGCCCAACGTCCGCACCGAAACCATTCGTGCCGGCAAATACTGGTTCTCCAGCCTGACCACGGTTACCCCCATCACACGCAACCATTGCCGCATCGACGTAGTCGCCGCGTGGAACCTGTTCCGCTGGGTGCCCTTCGTCCCCGACCTGCTGCGGTTTGTCTTCGCGAAGTTCGTCGAGCAAGACCGCCGCACCATGGAATTGCAAGCCGAGGGCCTGAAGCACAACCCGCACCTGATGCTGATCGACGACGCCGACCGCCCCGCGAAATGGTACTTCCAATTGAAGGCCGCGCATCTCGAAGCCAAATGCTCGGGCGCAGAAATGAAGCACCCGATGGAAGGCCCAGTCACCTTGAAGTGGCGAAGTTGAGAACTGGAAGTTGAGAACTGGAAGTTGAGAACTGGAAGCTGAGAACTGAGAACTGAGAACTGAGAACTGAGAACTGAGAACTGAGAACTACTCCCCCACCAGCCAGTCCATCGCCTCTTCCCGCGTCTTGAACGTAGGAAAATCGCGCTGCGAAAAACTCTTGAAGTTCTCGTAAAAAACGTGCGGCAGGTTCTCCGTTCCCACCCAAGCCGACCGCTTCACATAAGGACGATCGCGGGTCAGCACTTCCTTGATGTGCGTCGCCACGTTCTTGTCGATCTCCGCTCCGCTAAAGTCCGCGAGCGTAAGCACGGATCCGGGCGCATGGCGGGAAATATCTGCGCGCACCTGGTCGAGCAGCAGCATCATTTCCTTCGCGGCACAGTGGCTGAAATCAATGACGAAGATTGCTTGGCCCTTGTGCTTGATGAAGCGCAACCGTTCGCCGAGAGAGTCACCGGACGTCATGCGAGCAGTCCCTCGACCACGCCATAAGCCTCGTCCAGCGCGGCATCGAGGGCCGAAGCATCCTTGCCCCCGGCCTCTGCCAGGTCAGGACGCCCTCCACCTTTGCCTCCAACTTTCTGCGCCACCGGACCAATCACCTTCCCCGCCTGCACGCGCCCCGTCAGGTCTTTGGTGACCCCCACAATCAGGGAAACGTTGCCATTCGACGCCGACCCCAGAATCACAACTCCTGAGCCAATCTTGTCGCGCAATTGATCAACCAGCGTCCGCAGCTGCGCCCGCTCCAGATTGTCCACGCGATGCGCCAGAACTTTCACGCCCTTCACTTCCTTGATCTGGTCGCCGATGTTCGCGGTCGAAGACGAAGCCGACTTCATCCGCACCGAGTCCAGCTCCCGCGTAAGCCGCTTGATCTCCGCATCCTTCTTGTCGAGTTCCGCTTTCAACGCCGCCGCCGGAGAGTAAGAAGGTCCACTGTCGGCCAGTGAATCAGATGAGGGTGCCCCATTTCTCGCGCGTTCTTTGCGCGAGAAGTGGGGATCTTCGCCTGCGCGAGAAGTGGGTGACACGAAACTCGACACCACGTTCTCCAGTTCGTGATCTGCCCGGAAATGCGCCAGCGATCCCTCACCCGTCACCGCCTCCACGCGCCGCACCCCAGACGACACACTGCCTTCCTTCAGAATCTTGATCAGCCCAATCTCACCGGTAGCACCTGTGTGTGTCCCGCCGCAAAGCTCGGTAGAGAAATCGCCGATCTTAACCACGCGAACTTTGTCTCCATACTTCTCCCCAAACAGCGCCATCGCGTGGTATTCGTTGACGGCCACATCGATCGGCACATCGGCAATGGTCTCGACCTTCCGGTTGCGCAGCACTTCCTTGTTGATGATGTCCTCAATATCCTGCAGTTCTTCGTCTTCCACGGCAGTGAAATGCGAAAAATCAAACCGCAGATGCCCCGGCGCCACCAGCGACCCCGCCTGCTTCACATGCTTCCCCAACACCTCGCGCAGCCCCGCATGCAGCAGGTGCGTAGCCGTGTGATTCCGCATGGTAGCGAGCCGAACGTCGGTGTTAACCACGGCGTCGACGCGATCGCCCACGCGAATCACGGGGGTGCCGCACCCTTCTTTCGCGTTCTTTGCGAAAGAGGGTGGGATTCTTGACGTTCCCGCTTTCACGACGACCTGATGCGCCCGCACCCCCTGAATCGGGGAATAGCACCCCTTCACCTCGGCGACCACGGTGTTGTGATCGTCCGAATAAAGCCATCCGCGGTCCCCAACCTGCCCGCCGGATTCGGCGTAGAACGGCGTGTGATCAAGAATGACCTCGCCCTCTTCGCCAGCACGAAGCTCCCGCACGCCCTTCCCGTCGTGAATAATCGCCAGCACCTCGCAGCCATCAGAGCGAGTCTGCCGGTAACCCTCAAACTCTGATTTCGGAAGCTGCTGGTATGCGGGATTCGCGGTTTGTTTAGCCGCACCTTTCCACGAAGCGCGCGCGCGCGACTTCTGCTCCTCCATCGCGGCATCGAAGCCGGACTGATCGAATGAAATTCCTTGATCCCGCGCCGCGTCTTGAATGAAGTCCAACGGCATGCCGAATGTGTCGTACAGCTTGAAAGCTTCTGCACCGGGGAGTGTCGGACTCGTTCCGAGTTCCTGCCAACGATTCTTTGCCGCCTTACCAAGCTGAGGCCCAAGTAACTGATCCACGGTCCTCCAGAAGGACTCCGGATCCTGGATATTGTCTGACCTTCGTAGCGCCTCCATCACGGTGGCATTCGCATCGGGCTTGGAGCGAGCGATGTCATCAATCAAGGCCAGCCGAGTATTCTGTTGAATCTGGTTAACTGTCTCGAAGGCTTCCTCTAGCTTCTTCAAGCCGAGATCGAGGGTATGCGCGAACCTCGTCTCTTCTGCTCGCACCGCCTTGGATACTCGATCCGCCGTCTCATTCAATTCCGGATACCCATCCCGCATCAGATCGCGAACCGCAAAGACCGTTTCATACAGAAATGGCTTCGTCTGTCCCAGCAGCCGTCCATGCGTAATAGCGCGCCGGATGATCTTGCGCAGCACATACCCACGCCCTTCATTCGCCGGCAGCACGCCATCGGAAATCAGGAATGTCGCTGCCCGCGAGTGATCCGCAATCACGCGCAACGAAGCCGCAGCCTTATAGCTGCTTCCCACTGCCCCTGCTTGTGTGGGGACAGCCGCCCCCGGCTGTCCGGCCGAGCGAAGCTCGGCTTTGCCGCCGCCCGTCAACTCCGCCGCCTTTCGAATTAGCGGCGTGAACAGATCTGTTTCGTAGTTGGAAATCACTCCCTGCAGCACCGACGCCACCCGCTCCAGCCCCATCCCCGTATCAATCGACGGCTTGGGCAACGGCGTCAGCTTGCCCGAAGCATCGCGGTCAAACTGCATGAACACCAGATTCCAAATCTCCACATACCGCCCGCAATCGCAGCCAAACGCGCAGTCCGTGTGCCCCTGATCCGACGCCGCCACGCCCATGTCGTAATGAATCTCGCTGCACGGCCCGCAAGGCCCGGTGTCGCCCATTTGCCAGAAGTTGTCTTTCAGGCCCATCTCGTAGATGCGATCTTTTGCAACGCCCTGTGCGGCCCACAAGTCATAAGCCTCGGCATCACGATCAACCCCTGCCTCGCCCTTGAAGATCGTCACATACAACTTCTCCTTCGCAATCCCAAACCACTCCGGCGAAGTAATCAGCTCCCACGCGTAAGCAATCGCATCCTTCTTGAAGTAATCCCCAAACGAAAAATTCCCCAGCATCTCAAAAAACGTGTGATGCCGGTTGGTGAATCCCACATTTTCGAGATCGTTATGCTTTCCCCCAGCGCGCACGCACTTCTGCGAAGTCGTAGCCCGAGAGTAGTCGCGTTTCTCGAGTCCAAGAAAAACGTCCTTGAACTGATTCATCCCCGCATTGGTGAACAGCAGCGTCGGGTCATTAGCCGGGACGAGCGACGACGAGTGCACTTCCTTGTGCCCCTTCTGCACAAAGAAGTCCAGGAATTTGCGGCGAATCTCAGAACCGGTCGGCATGAATGGTCAATTCTAAATGAAAACCACACTTTGCTCAGCCCGTGGCCGCGCGCAAAAGACAAAGGACACAGAGACCGCAGAGAAGCATTGCCCCCTCTGTATCCCCTGTGTCCTCTGTGGTTGACGTCTTCCTGCTACTTCACCGCATCGACGGTCTTCTCCGTCCCCTTCTTCACTTCGGTGCCCGTGGTTTTCGCGCCCTTCTTGACGGCGCTACCTGTTTTCTTTGCGACTTTCTCCGTGCCCGCGCCCGTCTTGTCGGCCGCTTTTTCCGTATCTTTCCCCACAGTCTTGGCGCCCTTTTCCGTGTCCTTGGTCGCCGTCTTCGCACCTTTCTTTGTGTCCTTCGCCACCGTCTTCGCGGCGCCCTTGGTGGCGTGTCCAGTTTTCTTCGCGGCTTTCCCGGTTGCGTCGGCCGTCTTATCGGCGGCCTTCCCAGTGTCCTTCGCTGTAGTCTTGGCCGCGTGTTTTACGGCCGTTCCAGCGCCGGTGGACTTATCCTTGTCCGCGCTCGTCGTGTCCTGTCCATAAACAAACGGTGCTGCGGTCAATAAAGCAGCCATCAGAACTGCGGCCCATTTCGTTTTCATACATTCCTCCTCAAGTTGTAGCCGGGATTGTCTCCGAGTATGCAATACCTGACGATGCGACGCAAATCCGCGCCGCGCCTATTCTCTTGAGATGCGGAATCCCGACGCCTGGATTCTCTTGCGGCTCGTAGTCCCTCCGGCTCACGCCGTCTCGCTTTCCAGCGCACTCAGGGTTTCATCATCCACATCCCACTTTTTCAGGATCGTGAAGATGGTCTTCGTCGCGAAGCCAGCCCGCGCCAGCTGACGAAAAATTCGCGCCGCCTGCTTCTGGTCTTTCGGTTTTTGCAGTCGCTTCTTGCGAAGATATTCGCGGGCCTGCTTTTCGTCGCTCACGCCTTCGTAGGCGGCTTCCACGGCCTTCTCGATTACGGAGCCATGCACCCCGCGCGTCTTCAATTCCGTGATGACGCGCATCCGCCCCAGCTTCAGATTGTCCCGCCGCAGCGAAGAGTAGTACGCCGCATACTGCGAATCGTTCAGATATCCCTGATCCTTCAGTCGCCGGATCACCAGTTCCACCAGCGTCTGCCCATACTCCGAATCGGCATCTTCAATGCGCGCCCGCATCAGTCGCTTCAGTTCCGCGACAGTCCTCATGCGCCGCGCCAGCGCACCCACGGCATACTCATACAACTCATCTTCGGAATAGGTCCTTCTCTTTGGACGGGAGAACGCCATACACGCTAACGATAGCGCAAATCAGTTCCGCAAGCCGAGAGAAAGAAGAAAAAGTGGGGGGAACGCAACCCGTATTTCCCTTTCGTGAACCGGAGCCGGCCCTGAGCGGAGTCGAAGGGTGTCCTTCGTGGTTCCCGCCCTTCTTGATTTTGCAGGCACGAAAAAAGGGCGCGCTCTCGCGCGCCCATCATGGAGGCAAAGCAAAGACAGAAAAGCAAATCTCTGGACCAAACATCTAAGACCAAAACATCTACGGCCGAAAACCCAGCCGCATCCTACCGTCCCCCAAACCCCGCCGACTGCATCGACTGCCGCGAAATGTCCGCTGTCGACGCAATGCCCTGCATGCGCAGCTTGAAGTCGTCGGCGTTGGAAGCGTTTTCCAGCGCGGTTTCATAGTTGACCAGACCCGCCTGGAACAGGTCCCACAGCGACTGGTCAAAGGTCTGCATGCCGTATTGCGATGTGCCCGCTGCAATCGCGTCGCGAATCGAACGCGTCTTTTCCGGCACCAGCACGCACTCACGAATGTAAGCAGTATTGATCATCACTTCCACTGCCGGAACGCGTCCTTCGGAGTCGCAACGCCGTACCAGTCGTTGACTCACGATGGCCCGCAGCACAGCCGCCAATTGCATGCGAATCTGCTTCTGCTCCGGCGGCGGGAAAATCGAAATGATGCGGTTCACGGTTTCGACTGCGTCCAAAGTGTGCAGTGTCGAGAACACCATATGGCCGGTTTCAGCCGCATGCAGCGCGGTTGAAATCGTTTCCAGGTCTCGCATTTCGCCCACCAGAATCACGTCCGGATCTTGACGCAGAGAAGCGCGCAGCGCCGCGCCAAACCCAGGCGTGTCCACCCCAATCTCGCGCTGGTTTACGTAGCCCTTCTTGTCTCGATGCAGAAATTCGATAGGGTCTTCGATCGTGATGATGTGTTCCGCGCGTGTCGAGTTCACGCGATCCACCATGGCGGCCAGCGTCGTCGACTTACCGGAACCGGTCACGCCGGTCACCAGCACCAGCCCGCGAGGCATGTCGCAGATCTGTTCCACCACCTTGGGCAGAAACAGTTCGTCCAGCGCGCGAATCTTCGTCGGAATGACGCGGAGTACCAATCCCACGTTGCCGCGTTGCTGAAATATGTTCACACGGAAGCGTCCCAGACCGGCGACGCCATACGCCATATCGATCTCCGTGGTCTCTTTGAATTTTTGCTTCTGCCGTGCCGACATCATGCTGAACGCCATGTTCAGCATGTCTTCGGCGCTGATGCGCGGCTGATCGGTCAACGGCACTAGTTCGCCGTCAATGCGCAGGTGAGGATAGTTTCCCACCTTCAAATGCAAGTCGCTGGCTCGCCGTTCCGTCGCTATCCGAAGCAGGTCATCAATATTCATGCGGAGTTTTCCCGTCGAAGCTTTCTGGCACGAGGTTCTTTACCATGATCGCCCGATTCGTCACCTTCCCCAAGATGACCTAGGTAATGGCCCCTGTCTGGCGACGGGACACAGCCTTAAGTTCGGCGGGCGGGGGAAGCGAAGAGAGAGCAGGAAACTTCCCTGCTCCCCCACCCATGGCGATAGACCTTGACTCCTTGGCGAGCCGGGAACCTTGCGATCCCCTTTGCCAGTTATTTCGGTCGAGCCAACCATGCTCCCAGCCGGCTGGAACGCAGTTGTTGCCGCAACCGTTGGCGCTCGACCTCCGTAAGGATGGCCTTCGGCCTTCCGACCTCGGATCCAGCGTCGTTCCCGATCGTTGGGGTCGCGAGGAATGCGTGCAGTTCGCCATTGATCAAGCCCTGGCCGACGATCTCTCCGGCGTCGTTGATCGCCTCGGCAAAGAGTAGCTGCCAGGGCGAGTTTTGGGGAATGAGATCGTTGAGGTCCGTGATGACATTGTTTTGGCAGAGGAACGCGCTTGGGTTGAAGTCGCTGTCGAACCAGAAGCCAACCACCTGGCCTCGATCATTCAGGGTGTTGCAGCACGGCGCGACCGTCAACATGGCCCCGGGCAAGGTACCCAGGTCCCGCATACCCTTGTTTCTCGTCCAGAAGAAGGAGTGAACGGTGCCATCGGTGAATTGCGACGTGCCAGCCACCTGTCCGGCATTGTTAATGCTGTTGGCGATGTTGGAAACGCCTCCCGCGAGCGAGCCCAGGTCACGGGGCGTTCCATCTCTTTCCCACCGCAGGGCGTGTACTCCGTGCGGCTGGAGAAGGGGAAGCACCGTGTTGGAGCACAGACCCGAAGTGCCGACGGCCTGGCCTTCGTCGTTGATGCCGAAGGCGAATCCCACGGTGTCACCGTGAAGGGGACGCAATTCCCGGACCTTGCCGCTCGGTTCCCAGATCGCGGCCTGGTAGCGGAACAATTGAGACGGCATCGCAGATTTGCAAGTGGAGTCCGCGACGCCCGTCTCGGAAAACCCGACGATCTGGCCGAGATCGTTGATGCCAAGTACTTCGGCGTTACCGCCTCCAGATAGAGTTGGAAGCGCGGTGAGTTTTCGATTCTTCCATATCGCCCCGAGGCATTGCATGTGATTGCCGAGACTACAGAAGTCCTCCCCGTTGGGATCGAGCTTGGCCGTTTCCGAGAGAACCGGCGCCTGTCCCCAAAGGTTGGGGCCATCGGCCTCGCTGTTGGGTCCGCCCAGAGTCCCAGTATCGATCAACGGACCTCGGCCATACCAAACGAATGCGTGTTGCGGCCCATCGGGAGTCAGGTTGCCGGAGCCGGCGACCCATCCTGCATTGTTATTATCAAAGGCTGAGCTGTTGGTTCCGGGACCTCCCAGCGTGCCCAGGTCGGTAACGGTGTAGCGAACAGTTCCCGGAGTTGCTGATTGTGCGGTGGCCAGTTGAGCCGCCGCAACAGCCAGCAATCCGAGCAGTGAAGTGCGTAGCAATCTGGTTTTCATATCGTCTCCTTATTCGTTTCGTTCGTTTCGCGATCTCTTTCGCCACCCGCGTCGAGCGGCGCTTAGCTGACCTTCTTGTTCTGCACGCGTGCCAGCAGGGAATTCAGGCAAATCAGCGACGAGCCATCGGCGGCTAGCGACCGATGCAGATCCCCTGAGTTGAGCCAGGCTTCCAAAGCAGGGCGGTCAAGGTTCGAGATCACTCCGACGCTCTCCAGCGCGATCATCTCTGACTCGGCCGTACATGCCGGACACCATGTCCGCAGCGAATTGCGACCGCGTAGGATTAACAGAGAGTCGGTTTCGATCGTGATCTTGGTTTCCTTCGCCATCGAACCTGTCCTCCGGGTGGGCTCACGTGCTAAACGAGCCCAAGCTTGCCAGCGCCGGGAGGAATAAGTCTTTGCGAGGCTTCTGAAAACTTCCGATAATTTCTCGCAGGCTCGTAAGCGGTTGAAGACGCGCGGCTTGCGAGAGTGCGCGAAGCACTGGCAGGCGCGGGAAAAACCCCGCAACCGTGCTAGAATTCGCTCCGCTGCTATGGGAATGAGGAACGACCGATGGGCGCGAATGAGGTTGATGCGGCTGAGCAACTCTACGAATTTGGCCCTTTTCGTGTCGACGCGCAGAAGGAAACTCTGTTACGTGGCGGCGAAATTGTCCCCCTGACGCCGAAGACGTTTCAGATTCTTTTGGTCCTGGTCCGCCACAACAAGGAAGTCGTCACCAAAGACGACCTGATGAAAAAAGTCTGGCCCGACACGTTTGTGGAAGAGGCCAACCTGAGCCGCAACATCTTCATGCTGCGCAAGGCGCTGGGCGAGAGCCCGCAGGATCACCGTTACATTCTGACTGTGCCCGGCCGTGGGTATCGGTTGGCTGAGAATGTGCACCTGGTGCCTGGGCGGGAGCTTGATATTGTTGCGGCGAACCGCACCAAGGTGCAGGTTCAGGTCAGGGAGACGAAACCGTGGGCGTGGGTCGCAGTCGCGGTGGTCGTCCTGGTTGCGGTCGCTGCCGGGACGTTTCCATTGGTATTCCCCCGCGCGCCAATTCTCACTGCCAAAGATACGGTCGTGCTGGCCGACTTCACCAACTCCACCGGCGACTCCGTTTTTGATGGAACATTGCGTCAGGGAATGGCTGTTCAACTGGCGCAGTCGCCTTTCCTGAGCCTCATTTCCGACCAGCGCATCGAGCAGACGCTCCGCCTGATGGGCCGCTCAGCGGACACTCGCCTCACTCCCGAAATCGCTCGCGAGATCTGCGAGCGGACCGGAAGCGCGGTCATCCTCGAAGGCTCCATCGCGCCCCTCGGCAGCCAATACGTCCTAGCATTACGCGCCAGGAACTGCCGCAGCGGAGACACCCTGGACGATGAGCAGGTGCAGGCGGGAAAGAAAGAGGATGTGCTGCACGCACTCACTCAAATGGCCAGCAAGTTCCGGACCCGAGTCGGTGAATCGATCTCCACCGTCGAACAGCACGACACTCCGCTTGCCGAAGCCACAACCTCGTCCCTCGAAGCGCTGCAAGCTTACAGCACGGGATGGAGGGTTCTCACCTCAAGTGGCGCCATGGCGGCTCTCCCGTTCTTCCGACGCGCTGCGGAAATCGACCCCAACTTCGCCATGGCGCACGCGTCGCTGGGACGTATCTACGCCGATCTCGACGAATCTGATCTCTCCGCCGAAAACATCGGCAAAGCCTGGCGCCTTCGCGATCGCGCCAGCGATCAGGAAAGGTTCTTTATCACTGCCGCCTACCAGACGCTGGTGACTGGCAACCTGGAGCAAGCGCAGCAGACCTGTGAGGCCTGGGCGCAAACTTTTCCTCGCGAGCCCAGGGCCCATCTTATGTTGGCGGGGATGGTTCACAAGACCAGGGGACAATACGAAAGCGCGATCACTGAAGCCCGGAAAACGATCGCACTCGACCCGGATTTTGCCTTCGGGTATTACAGTCTTGCTGTCAACCAGTCCTACCTCGGTCGCCTCGACGATGCCGAGCGCACCCTGCGGCGCGGCATCGCACGTGGGCTCGAAATCGACGAGTTTCTCATGCTGGACTACGACCTCGCCTTCCTGAGAGGCGATCAGGCGGGAATGGATCGCGCCGCTGCCCAGGCTCAGGGCAGATCCGGAGGGGAAAGCTGGATCTTCAACAAAGAGGCCTTCGCCCTGGCATACTCCGGCCACCTGCGCCAGGCCAGGAGCATGTCCCATCGCGCAGTGGATCAGGCCCAGCAGGTCGGGCAACGAGAGCGGGCGAGCCTTTGGGAAGCCGGAACCGCCGTGCGCGAGGCTTTATTCGGGAACGCGTCTGAAGCAAGAAAGAGGGCCACCGTCGCACTCCAGCTCTCAAAGGATCGTGAGGCGGAATATGGCGCTGCCTTTGCGCTAGCCCTCTCTGGCGATCTTTCCCAGGCTCAAGCACTCACGGATGATCTGGAAAAGCGCTTCCCGGATGACACGTCGGTCAGGTCCAGCTACGTGCCCACCCTTCGCGCACTTCTCGCATTGCACCGCGGCGACGCTTCAATTGCTCTTGAAACGCTGCAAGTCGCTGTTCCGCACGAACTGGGTGTTCCGCGCAGCAGCGTCGACGCGCTTTTCGGAGCGCTCTATCCCATCTATGTGCGCGGCGAGGCCTATCTGGCAGCGCATCGGGCACCTGAAGCCGCCGCCGAATTCCAGAAGATTCTCGATCACCCCGGCATCGTGGTCAGCGATCCCATCGGCGCTCTGGCGCGGCTGCAACTGGGGCGGGCGTATGCGCAAGCGGGAGACCCCACGAAAGCGATATCCGCCTACCAGGATTTCCTAACGCTTTGGAACACCGCCGACCCCGGGATCCCCATCCTCCAGCAAGCCCAAGCAGAATACGCGAAACTTCGCTAAACCCAATGCCGGGTTGCCCTATCCCTTGTCTCGCCGCCCTTTGACGAGACAGAGCCTGCCCCGAGCACAGCCGAAGGGGTGGGGATTTTGATTCTACTGAACCTCAATCCTGGTCGGAGAATTCGACCAGCACAGATCTCGCGTGCCCACCTTTTTTCGCGTTCTTTGCAAAAAGGTTGGGGAGTGTAGCCGCGACACCTCGTCACGCGTGCGCGCCAGCCCGGCTCCGCGCGGAACCAGATCCCACCGGCGCGCCTTCCCCCTGCCACTTCCGCGCCAACCCTTCCAGTTGGTGGAGCACCTTCTCAATGTCCTTCATGCGCTCGGTGATGCCGTAGGTCACTGCCGGCGGAATCGTTGGCTCGTAGTGGCGAAACACGAACCCCTTGTCCTCGAGCGTGCGCAGCCGCTCCGTCAGCACGCGCGAAGAAATGCCGTCCACGTTGCGCTTCAGCACGCCGAAGCGCATAGGCCCGTTCGTGCTCAGCGCCCATAGAATGTGCAGTGTCCAGGGCCGGGTCAGCAGTTCCAGCAATCCGCCAATCGCGCATGGAGATGGAGTTCGAGCTGAGCGTCTCATAAGTACTCCTGGATACTAGGTTACTCCAAAGTTCCTACTATGAAAAGAGATGATAGTTATTTATTGTAACCATTGATCCAGCAATACATCCAAAACTGGTGAGTCGTTTGAATATTTCACCAGTTTCGCAAGTTTTGATCCTTCAGGAGAAAACAAATATGGCAACGCTCGCTCAGCCTGTCGCAACCTCCCGTCCGTCCGTCGCTCTGGCCGCTCCCGTAGTTCTGCTCGGCCGGCTCCTCTTTGTCCTCATCTTCCTCATGGCGGGACTAAGCCACTTCTCCGGCCAGACGATTGCCTTCGCCGCGTCGCAAGGCGTGCCGCTGGCTTCGATCGCGGTGCCGCTCTCCGGCGTCATCGCCCTCGTCGGCGCACTTTCGATTTTGCTCGGCTACCGCGCCAAAATCGGCGCATGGCTGATCGCCTTCTTCCTGGTCGCAGTCACACCCATGCACAAGTTCTGGGGAATCGCGGACCCCATGATGCACCAGATGCAGATGGTCATGTTTATGAAGAACCTGGCCATGCTGGGCGGCGCGCTTCTCATCTCGCAGTTTGGCGCCGGGCCGTGGAGCCTCGACAGCCGCCGCTAGTCAGCCTTTGTCATGCTGAGCGGAGAAGCGGCTTCCCGCAGTGAAGCCGCTGCGGAGTCGAAAGCATCCTACCTGCCCCGTCTTCTCGGCCCGCACAAAAAAGCCGCCCGCTAAGCGGGCGGCCTGCATAACAACGAATCGGACTACGCGGCGGTTTCTTCTGCCGCGGGCATCTGGAATGGCTCGTCGTAGCTGCCGCCATAGATCGAGGGTACTTTCGATCCCATGGGTCGCAGGTACGTCGTCAGCTCGCCGCGATGATGGATGCTGTGGTTGTTGAGAAACCCGAGATAGAACATGGCTGGAAAATTGAAAGCGTTCATGAAATTGACCGGAGTCAGCAGCTGTTCCGGGGAAAGAGCGGCAACCCGCGCGGCTGCCTGTTTCATGTTCGTGTCGTACCACGCCACGAGCGCGGTCACGGTCTTGGGCTTGTCGGTCGGTGATTCCATCTTGAATTGCAGGTCGGCAATCCCAGTCAGAAACTGAACGTCGGTGTTGGCCAGATGCCAGGCCAGTTCCCAGGCAGTCCGGGCGTGCGGATCGGGCTTGTAGCTGGAGTTCGCGTCGGGAATGGCGCCGAGTACTTTCTTCGTGATTTCGAGTTCACGCATGATGCCGTCGAGCGTGACTGCTCGAAAGCCGAGGGCGAATTCAGGAGTCAGACCTTGTTGCTCGGACATATTTTTCTCCTTGGATGAGTGTCTTGTTATTCCGGGCTGAAACGGACGGAAAGGGGCGCATGGCGCCCCTTTCCAAATTCAAACGAGTCCGAATTATACGCCGACCGGCTGCTTGCTGCGCACCGGCACCGGCGTGAGCCACTCGTGGCGATCGGTCTTCTCGCCGCGCACGATGGCGTAGAACTCCTTCTGCAGCGCCTTGGTGACGGGCCCCATCGTGCCCTTGCCGACTTTGATCTTGTCCACCGAGCGGATGGGCGTGACTTCGGCTGCGGTTCCGGTGAAGAACACTTCGTCGGCAATGTACAGCATTTCACGCGGAATCATCTGCTCGACGATCGAAATGTTCAGGTCGCGCGCAATCTGCAGCACCGAGTCGCGGGTGATCCCAGGCAGCACCGAGCTCCCCAGCGGCGCAGTGATCAGCTTGTCGCGGTGCACCAGAAAAATGTTCTCGCCCGAACCTTCGCTGACGAATCCATTCACGTCGAGTGCGATGCCCTCGACGTATCCGTTGGCGATGGCTTCCATCTTGATGAGTTGCGAGTTCATGTAGTTCGCGCCGGCCTTGGCCATGGCCGGCAAGGTGTTCGGCGCCAGGCGCGTCCACGAAGAGACGCAGACATCCACGCCATCGCCATCGCCGCTCAGATATTTTCCCCACGGATAGTTGATGATGTAGACCTCAACCGGATTGTTGAGCGGGTTCACGCCCGCATCGCCATATCCTCTTAAGACGATCGGACGCACGTAGCAGGGCCACGCGCCGTTGTGTCCAACGGTTTCGAGCATGCCCTTGACGATCTCGTCGCGCGTGAACGGCACATCAATGCGGTAGACCTTGGAGGAATCGAGCAGGCGCTGGATGTGTTCGTTGGCGCGGAAAATCGCGGGCCCGCTGGGCAGGTCGTAGCAGCGGATGCCTTCGAAGACCGAAGAGCCGTAATGGACGACGTGCGACATCACGTGCAGCGTCGCGTCGTCCCAGTTGATGAGCTTGCCATTGTGCCAGATCTTGTCGGTCTTCTGAATTGCCATGCGAACTCCTTGGTTGGTGCTTCGTTGCCAGACAATTATATCCGAGGCGAAGTGGACTCATGTGGAGACAGCCCATGTGGGGACAGCCGCCACCGGCTGTCCGGCGGCCCAGGTGTATCGGGCCGCAGGCTTTGCAGCCCTATCCCAAGCGGTTCCAGGAGCTGAGGATCAAGAAGTGTTCCCGCAGGAACACAATGCAAAATGTGTTTCCGCAAGGAACATGTTACGTACGGTGACATACGTACATAACAACATGTACAAACCGGTCGAGAGGACGCACCGGGCCGCTGGCGCAGCCCGGTGCTTCGATTTCACTGGTAGATTTCGACCTTCAGGGTGAAGTCATCAACCCAAAGATTTTCCCCGGTGTTGGTGGAATTTGTAACCACCCTCACCTGGACCCGTACGTTAGCAGCGCCGGACGCCGAAACGCGTCTGGTCCACTGTCCGGAATTAAGCGAGTAACTGTCGGCTCCGCACAGCGCCGTGGGGCTTACGGTGTCGTTGGGCTGCATGGGCGCGCCATTCAGCAGTACGCGAATCTCGACCCAGTCAAACGGACCTGCGCCGATCAGCTTGCATTCCGCCGAAAATGTGACATGCACCAGAGCGCCTCCGCCAGGTACCGTGGCCGCCACGCTGGCGCCGGGTACATTGACATAGGTAGTGGTAGCGCTGACGAAGGGAGTCGTGCCGGTCTGCACGCTCACCGAGACTAACGGCCCACCCGTCTGAACGGCGAAGGCGAGACTGGCTGTGGCTACCAAGCTGGCAATTACCGCGATCACTTTCGATAGTTTTGTTCTCATCCTAGTTGCCTCCTTTGGCATCGGTTTTCTTGCGGCCAACGGAAACCTGTCCAGGCAGTTCCGTCCAGGCATCCGACTTCTTCGCGTTCTTCCGGAACCGCTGGGCGCGGGCGGCTTTCTGGCGGAGTCGGCTCCCCATCCGGAATGTCACGCGAGAACAGTGGTTGACGCTCGACTTACGGCGCGCCAACTTGAGTGAGGCGCGATTCCTTTGTACCCCGGCAGGCTACAACGATCCTTAGGAGGGGACTTTCCATGCACCAGATGTACGAAAATGAGGACTGCCGCAGCCTACCCCCCACCCCAGCGCCCTGAAAACTACTCCCGCCCCCGCGCCCTGTCAATCCCTTTTGATCGCGCCGGATTCGGGACTGTCCCGGCCTTTCGAT
>JADGNQ010000165.1 GCA_017883385.1 Candidatus Sulfotelmatobacter sp. | reverse complement strand
TCGGATTCTGACACCCCGCTTGAATGGCCGGACCGATCTATCTGGCAGGGGAATGAGGCCGGACACGTAGCTTTTCGGAACATCACGATTACGCCAGCAAGGTGATCTGGCGGTTTTCCGACATGCCCTGCCGGGTCAGTGAGTGTAATGGCGATGTAACGCCAGTTGAGACGATTGCCGGACGGCTTGGATAACCACCCCAAGGTTTGTGTTCAGCAGTTGCAGACGGCGTCACACGTAACATCGTGTGTCTTTTCCGAGAGCCGGATGCGTGAAATCTGCCTGTCCGGTTCGATGAGCGGGAACAGGAAACAGAACCAAGCCAAACAGGACTAAGGTGGCGCGGCGAAAGCCAAGTCAATTAACCACCGGGAGACTACCGTCACTGCGCCTCTTCTCGACTCTACCCAAGTCACTTTCGGTGGGCCGCCACTCCACGCAGCCTGCGCTACAACCAGCCGCCGTACCGAAATTGGGCTGGCTGCCGTCGTTGTGGACGTTGCCGCCGAATTAGTGCAGCGTGGTTTCGGTCCCTGCGCCTCCGGATGTCGCTGGGGGTTAGTGCACGACGAGACGGAAGACGGTTCCTCCCTCGTCTGCGCCTCCAAAATTGGTTGTGCCATAGAACTTGCCTTTGACGAAGATTAGATCCGTTGGGAGTTCGCCGTCGTTGCGGGCAAAGCCGCGAAAGTGATGCAGGGTCGTTTCCGTCCATGGACCTCCCGAAGTTGCCGGTGGGCTTAATTCGAAGGCTGTGCCGAAATCTATTTTCGGTTCCTTCAACCCTCCGCGGAGTGCAATGCCGTAGATATTTCCTGCTTTGTCAAAACTGATGTGGCCAGAAGGATACGCGCCGTCGCCTGCGCCGGTAAAAGCATAGAGGGTGGTTTCAGTCCATGACTCGCCGGGAGAGGAAGGTGGCGTAAGTTCGAAAATTCCGCCGCATTTCGCTGGAAAGCAATGGTCTGCGCCTCCCGCGCCGGACGCTACGCCATAGATTTGGCCCGCACTTCCAAACCGTATGTATTCCGGGTTGGTTATTCCGCCCAGAGGAAATGTGAAGAGAATATTCTCGGTCCACTTTCCTTCGTTCTTTACGAGTTGAAAAACGGTGCCACCGGCCTGGCCGGAGGATGCCCCGAGAGTTGTTCCGTACAGCGCTCCCGCTGAATCGAAGATTAAGCTGCTGACGGGCCGCAATCCGTCATTGCCTGATCCAAAGCTATGCAGCACGGACTCGGTCCACGATCCACCTGGCTCGGCCGGTGGCTTGAGCGAAAAGACGACGCCACAGTCTGATGCATAGATACAGCTCGATGTGCCTCCGAGCTGCGTCGTCCCGTAAAGGGCACCGTTAGGGCCAAAGACCAGGCTTCTGGGATCGGCGCCCCGGTTGCCGTTTGCGGGAAATATGTATAGAACCGTCTCGGACCATGCTCCGGCTGGGGTCGCCGGAGGCGAGAGCCGGAACACGGTCCCCCTGTCTTGAGGACCACCGCCCGAGGTTGTTCCGTAAAGATTGCCTTGCTGGTCGAAGATTATTGAACTAGGGTAGGCGCCATCAGCATCGCCGCCGTCAAAAGCGTAGAGAGTGCTTTCCGTCCAAGCGTCACCTTCTATAGCTGGGGGAGTCAGCTCGAATACAATCCCACAACCGCCGAAGCAGTTTCCGGCGCCACCGCCGCTAAGACCATAGAGGTTTCCATCTTTGTCAGCCACCAACCCTTCTGGACCTGCGCCAGTACCGCTCTGCTGAAAGGAATAGAGTATCTTTTCCCCGGCTGCTTGTGCGGGCGCTCGGGCAGATACAGCCACCAGAATGATTAGTGCTAACATCACCGCTGCGCGGCGCGTGCATAAGTCGCTGAACCGCTTCCCTGGCATCTCGTATCTCCTCCAATAGACATTGGTGAACCGCATGCAAGTCGGTATGGCAGACGCCGGTCGATATTACCTGCATAAGCACCTGCCCGGGTCCCGGAGTTGGAATCGGAAGGTCCCTCATCGTTAGCGGCTTACCAACTTGCTCGACAGTAGCTGCTTTCACTTTAACAGGCCATTGAATCACCATCAGCCTCCTAGCGACAAGCTCAACTGTTGTAACCAGATGGGATGAGAAGGCCAGGCGCGGTTCAACGCTTCTGGTACGGGTGGAAGATGTAGTCCTTCGCCTTCACGGCCGTATGGCACGCGTGTCCGCAGTCTGAGGGGCTCTTGGGATCGGCCGTGAACTTGTCCGATGCGGCTTCGTAGTTGAACACCGCGTATCCCCACCCGCCGCTTTTCGGAAATCTCTTGCTGTCCTTTTCGATGACGAAAGCCTATCCGCATATCCCGATCCGGATCACTTCCGGCTTGCCGACAAGTCCGGACTTAGCCATCCGTGCTGACCCTTCTCGAAGCAATTCAGATAACTATTGCAGCTTTGCGTACCCAGCCTCTGCAGCGATGAGGATATACTGGGCCCATTCCGACAGAGTCGGCGGCATGCGTGGTATCCAGTTATTGAGGACTGCCAAATGACAAAGCTGTACGCGTTCGTCCTGGTGCCCCTCGTTCTAACACTCACAGCCGCGACGGCCTGGGGCCAAACGTCTGGCGGGCCAGAAACCGTAGTCGTCCACAGTGGGTCGGCTACCCTGCACGCGATGCTGTGGCGCCCGCAGGGCCGCGGACCGTTCCCCGCCATCCTGCTGAATCACGGCAGCGGCCGAACTCATGAAGATCTGGAACGCCTCGGACCGTATGGGCGAAATGCCGAGAAACTCGGACCGGTGTTCGCTCGCCATGGCTATGTATTCTTGTATTTGTTTAGACGCGGCGTCGGGCTTTCCACGGACCAGGGCGCTAACGCTGTCGACCTGATGAACAGCGAATCCGCCGCACACGGGCAAGAGGCGCGCAACGCTCTGCAGTTGCAGTTGCTGGAAAACAGGGAAATGGACGACGCCTTGTCCGGACTCAAATTCCTGCGGGCACTCCCTTACGTCGATGCGCGGAATGTCGCCGCGGTCGGGCACTCGTTTGGAGGTTCGCTCACGGTGCTATTGGCCGAGCGTGAACCGAACCTGCGTGCGGTGGTTATCTTTTCCGCAGCTGGATATAGCTTCGATCGTTCTCCGGAGTTGCGAGCGCGGCTCCTGGCCGCCATTGACCATGTCGCGGCGCCGGTCTTCTTCATTCACGCCGAGAACGATTACTCCCTCTCGTCCGGCAAGGTGCTGGACGCCCGCCGCGAGCACCTCGGTAAGCCGCATCGCTTGAAAATCTACCCGCCCATCGGCCACACGGTGGACGATGGGCACGACTTCCTCCATCTCGGGGTGAACATTTGGGAGCCCGATGTGTTTGCCTTTCTAGACGAAAACATGCGGAAGTGAGCCTGCCGAGAACGGATGGCACACCGGAAGTAATCCCCATGCTTGATTAACGAGCAAACGAGAAGGAATCCACGCATATGAAGAACGCGTTGTCTGTCGAAATACCCTTGGCGCCGTGCCAGTTTGGTCGCTACGTTGTGGCGGGAGCGCTGTTCCGCTGCTCTGCTAGGTAGTTTTCGTGATAACTTCCGGGTTGCCGACCACCCGTCCAAAACTGCGCGCCCCTCGCGTACTGACAAAGGGCGAGAGGGTTCATTTGACGTACCCCAAGTTCGCCACGCAGAATGGGGAAATCACGAGGGAGACGGGCGTGACCTCGTAGTCCCATCGGAGGAAAGATGTCGCCTCGAATGGCTTTGGCATTTGTTTTTTCTCTGACTTTGATGTTGCAAACTTCAGGTGACTATCCAACGAAGCCCGTGCGCCTGATCGAGCCGTTCGGGGCGGGTGGAGGGCCCGATCTGATGAGCCGAGTCCTCGCCCCAAAGCTCGCTGAAATCTGGGGCCAACCCGTAACAGTACAAAACGTCCCTGGCGCTGGAGCGACGGCGGGGCCCGCGCAGGTCGCCAAGTCCCCAGCCGATGGGTACACGTTGCTCGTCAGTACCAGCGCTCAGGCCTACAGCGCCGCGCTGCTGAAAAACCTGCCGTATGATCCGTTGAAGGATTTCATTCCGGTCGCTCCACTCACCACGCAGCCTTACGTAGTGGTTACAGGCAAGCTGACTGGCATCACTACCGTCGGCGAGCTGGTTGCGGCGGCGAAAGCCAAACCCGGTCAGCTGAAATTTGGTTCCACTGGTATGGGTACTGGCTCTCACTTGGGGATCGAGAAATTCAATCTAGCGGCGGGCATCAAGGCGGTGCATGTGCCCGCCCGACAGGGCGAAGGGATCGCCGACACGATCGCCAATGTGGTCGCCGGGCGTACGGATTACATGCTGGCGCCCATCCAGTTCGCCTTGGTCGAAATCCGCGCGGGCAGGCTGCGCCCGCTAGGGGTGAGCACCATGAAGCGCTCGTCCCTGATGCCGGAAGTGCCGACCATCGCAGAAGCTGGCGTCGCCGGCTTCGACTATCCGATTTGGTATGGCGTGTGGACGCCTGCCGGCACTCCTGCGGGAGTGGTGGATAAACTGGCGAAGGACATCGCACGAGCGCTGGCCGCCCCCGATTTGCGCGAGTGGCTTGCGAAGCATGGCGCCGATCCGATGAACATGACGCAGCCCGAGTTCGCGCACTTCGTATTGAGCGAGAGTGAGAGCGCGGCGCGCATCATCGAAACTGCCGGGATCAAACCGCAATAACCTTGAGTTCCCAACGAACGGGGCCGTTGCGGGCGGATGACGGGCAAACCGGAAGTTAACCGGAGCCAAGCCAACTTGTCGTTACCAATCCGCCCCCAGTTTGATTACTTCCCGGTTGCCGACAAGCCGTCCGCAGTGCATCCGTGCTGAAACGAATCGGTTGCCTTGACTAGCGGTGCTGCCCGATAATCGCCTATCTATCTCGCATTGGGAGGATGCTTTGGCTCAGCCTTTGGTGCCCTCGACGGCGTTCGCAGACGCATGGATTCAGGTCGATCGAACCGAAAATCCACGCTTCTTTGTGAACCTCCTGGACGCTACCCGCGCTCGTCTTCTTGAACGCGCTCGCCAGTCGCCGAGGGAATTCTTTGCGCCGCTGGCTCTCCGCGCCGGACTCAACGTACTTGATGTTGGCTGTGGTACGGGGGACTTTCTTCGACTCCTGGCTCCGATTGTTTCTCCGGGGAAAGCCGTTGGGGTGGATCTCAGTGAGATCATGATTGGCGAGGCACGCCAACGTTCTAGTGGGAACGTTGACAACCTCTCGTTCCGGGTGGGGAGCGTCCTGGAACTTCCTTTCCCGGCTGCGAGCTTTGATCGCGTCCTGGCAACGCAATTACTCCTGCATGTTCCCGATCCCCGGAAAGCGTTGGTGGAGATCAAACGAGTCCTCGCCCCTTCAGGTGTGATCTCGATTTCAGAGATCGACTGGGGAACGCTGGTCGTGCAATCGTCGGACAACGAACTTGGGCGCCGATTCAGCGACCTCGCCTGCAGGGAGTTGCGAAATGGGCTGATCATACGAGAGCTCCCCGGCCACCTTCGCGAGCTGGGATTCAATCACGTTGTCATCCTGCCTGAAGTTGAGGTCACACAGGATCTTGATGCGTTGTATACATGGTTTGTTGAGCCGTCACTTACGCATTTCAAACGGATAGGCGCATTCTCTGAAGCTGAAGCTGACGCCTTTATCGCCGATCTCAAGGAACGTGCACGTAACGGGCGTTATTTCTCGTCTCGCACTTACTACACGGTTCTCGCATCGCAATCGAGCTGAAAATCCGCCTTAAGCAAATGCAGACGCGAACGCAACCATTGACGATTGGAGAAGTTTCGGACCGCCTTGATCGTCTCCCCACGTCGCGCTTTCACGCGAAGATACTTATCGTTGCTGCCCTGTCACTGCTGTTTGACACATTGGATACGGCCGTGACTGGTTTCGTTCTGGCGTCACTTCGCGATACGTGGCATTTCGATGCGAAAACGATTGGGATTGTTTCGGCCGTCGGGTTGTCCGGCTATCTTGTGGGTTCTGCCATTTGTGGGTTTGTCGCGGATCATATCGGTCGAAAGAAGACAATCCTCTTCACACTTGTTTTGTACTCTGTCTTTTCTGCAGGCCGAGGGTTGTCTGGCTCGCTCGGCGTCTTTGCCTTCTTGAATTTTTTTACATGGTTCTTCGTCGGAGCTGAAAGTTCGACTGTTCCCACCTACCTGGCAGAATTGTGGCCCTCACGAACACGGGGAAAATTAGTTGGCTGGATGATGTCTTTTTTCGGAGCTGGCATTGCGCTCTCGTCGGTCTGGGCTCTGCTAATCATTCCGACCTTGGGCTGGCGCTGGGCGCTGTTCCTGACCGCTCCGTTCGCCCTTATTGGAGGCGTCATGCGATCAGCGCTGCCCGAATCGCCCAGGTGGTTGATTCGAGCCGGTCGTCCGTCCGACGCGGAGGCCGCCCTGGTGCGAATTGAGGGGGAAGTTTCGAAGTCCAGCGGTCAATTCTTAACACCAGTTTTTCCGGGCCAAAGCGGACAAGAGGTGTCTACAAGACGGGCGGACCCACGCGAACTGCTGGGAGCAGCTTACCTAAGCGTTACGCTCATGCTCTGGGCCGCCTGGTTCGCGGAATACGGGGTCCTCTACACGTATCAGATTTTTCTCCCAACAATCCTGTCTGCGGAAGGGCATTCCATTGTGAAATCTTTCCGATACTCTGTGGTTATCTATTCCTCCGTAATTCCCGGATATGTACTCGGGGGGTACGTAGTGGAATGGCTCGATCGCAAATACACAATCTTGCTCTCATTTGTTTCAATCGCGGCATTTGGAACACTGTTTGGATACTCGCAATCACCTGCCCAGATAATGACCTTCGCTGGATTAACAGTCTTCTTCCTGTCCCTTGGATCCACCGCGATATATACCTACACTCCCGAACTTCATCCTACGGAGATTCGCGCGACCGCTATGGGGATCGCGTCTGCCTGGGGACGAGTGGGCGCCGTGACCATGCTTTTAGTTTTTGGACACTTCTTTGCCATCTTGGGCAAATCATTATTGTTTCTGATGATCGACCCCGTTCTCATCGTTGCCGCAATTGTGGTCCTTTGCTTTGGTCCATCAACTCGTGGAAAGCCGCTTCAAGAGACGCAGCTCGGTGCGACCAGAGAACCTCTGATGAGGGATTGACGGGCAATCCGGAAGTAACGCCTCCAGATTGGTCCCGTCAGGCATCCCAGTTCACTCGCCGAACCATTGTCGCCCCGCTGGGCAGTCGGAAGTTGTAAGTTATATTGTGATGCGCAAGGTTTGGCTTTTCGGAGGTTTCAAATGAGATGCTCCATTCTTATTTTGTTTCTTGTGGCCGCTTCGCTTTTTGCTCAGCAATCCCCAGTGCCTGAAATACGCTACCGTTCGGTTCCCGACTTTTTTAAACTTCCCTCCGATTTGTATTTCGGGGAAGTTGCAGGGGTGGCAGTCAATTCCAAGGGATACATCTTTGTTTTCTCGCGTGGCAATACCACTGGGCCCGCCTACGGAGCCAGTGCCGCACAACTGCTGGAGTTCGGTGCGGACGGCAAATTTCTACGTGAGATCGGCCACAACCTCTACGCGTGGTCTTACGCGCACACGGTCAAAGTCGATCGCGAGGACAACATCTGGGTTACCGATAAGGGCTCAGACATGGTCATTAAATTCAATCCTGAGGGACGCGTCGTAATGGTGTTCGGTCGCAAGCAGGAGGCCTCGGATGACGGCACCGGGCCATTGAAGGACGCTAACCCGCCACTCCCTCCCGAGGACGGGATGTTCAGACAGGTGACAGACGTAGCGTGGGACAAATTCAATAACGCTTACATCAGCGACGGCTACGTTAATTCGCGAATCGCCAAGGTCGACAAAGATGGCAAATGGCTCAAGTCCTGGGGTGAGCCGGGAAGCAAACCTGGACAGTTCGATACTCCGCATGGCATTGCGCTCGACGCTGATGGAAATGTCTACGTGGCGGATCGCGGTAACCGCCGAATCCAAGTATTCGATGGAGAGGGAAAGTTCCTGCGCCAAATCACCGTCGACGTGCCTTTCGATCATAGTGCTCGCCCGGCAATCGGGGACAAGCGCGAGAACCCGAACCCGACAAGGTCTCCGGGTTCCCCTTGGGCGATCTGCATTACACCTCCGCCGAATCAAGTGATGTACAGCTCGGACGCCTATCCGGGGAGGATATACAAGCTTTCCCTCGATGGAAAAGTTCTGGGCGTATTCGGAAAATCCGGCAAGCAGCTAGCAGCCCGTGGTGCAAGTCTGGATACCTGAAACAAAAGATGGCGTGATCCACAGGAAGAGTTCGTAGAATGCGCGGATGGCGATGAGCAAGCGGAGTGGCGGGGAGAAGCAAGAGGACATCTGGATTGCGCACACGGAGTTGGCGGTGGCGCCGGGTCAT
This sequence comes from Candidatus Sulfotelmatobacter sp., assembly GCA_017883385.1. GTDB lineage: Bacteria > Acidobacteriota > Terriglobia > Terriglobales > Acidobacteriaceae > Sulfotelmatobacter. Next base: position 1,463 of record JADGNQ010000165.1, on the reverse strand, counting down.
CCTTTCTATAAGCGGTTGAACGAGTTACTGGAGGGTGCCAGGTTCGACGAGTTTGTGGAGGGATTATGTGCGCGCTTCTATCATGCGCGACTGGGACGACCGTCGCTGCGGCCTGGGATTTACTTTCGGGCGCTGCTGGTGGGGTATTTCGAGGGTATCGATAGCGAGCGAGGGATTGCATGGCGGGTGGCGGATTCGTTGGCGCTACGGCGGTTTCTGCTGATTGGACTGGACGAGCCAACCCCGGATCACTCGACGATCTCGCGGACCCGGCGCTTGATCAACATCGACACGCATCGCGAGGTGTTTGCGTGGGTACTGGCACTGTTGGCAGAACGGGGACTGCTGAAGGGGCAGCGGATGGGTATCGACGCGACGACGTTGGAAGCGAATGCGGCGATGCGATCGATCGTGCGCCGGGACACCGGGGAAACGTATGAAGAGTTTTTGCGGGGATTAGCCAAGGCGTCTGGGATCGAGACCCCGACCCGCGAGGATCTGGCGCGACTGGACCGGAAGCGCAAGAAGCGGACATCGAACAAAGAGTGGAAGAGTCCGGCAGACGAGGACGCGCGGATTGCAAAGATGAAAGATGGACGGACCCACTTGGCGCACAAGGCCGAACACGCGGTGGATATGGACACCGGTGCCATCGTGGCGGTGACGCTGCAAGCCGCCGACCAGGGGGATACGAGCACGCTGGATGAAACGTTATGCGAGGCGGGTGAGCAGGTGGCAGAACAGATCCGACGGGAGGCGGAGTTACGGCCCCAGGACAAACCGAAGGTGCACCTGCAAGGGATCGAAGAACTGGTGACGGACAAGGGCTACCACAGTGGCGCGGTAGTGCAGCGGATGAAAAGTTATGAGGTGCGCACCTACATTCCGGAGAAGAAGCAGAAAGGACGGCGCGACTGGCAAGGCAAAAGCGCCGAGCAGCAGGCGGTGTACCAAAACCGGCGACGGGTGCGGAGCGAGTACGGCAAGAGCTTGCTCCGCCGGCGGGGGGAGTTGATCGAACGCAGCTTCGCGCACTGCTACGAGACGGGCGGTATGCGACGCTGCCATCTGCGGGGGCGGCAAAACATTCTGAAACGACAGTTGATCCATGTGGGAGCATTCAATCTGAGTCTGATTCTGCGCAAATTGCTGGGAGCGGGCACGCCGCGAGAATTGAGGAATCGTGCGGGGCAGGCGATTTCGCGACTCTTGTGCTTTGTGATGTGCCTGATCACCGCAATTTCACCGGCCCGACGATTTATTGCCCTTGTTAGTCAGCGCCTCGGATCATTTTCCCGTTGCCGCAGGCTTTGTCACAGGTCACGAAACATATGCAGTTCCGCCACGGGCTGCTAGGCCAGAAAGTGCATTTTTGCGACGGAAAGTAGCTAGATCGATCGTGCGGTTGATAAGTTTCCTGGTTGACCCTCTATTGGTCGTGTGCCAGACTTCAGGGTGATGTC
>JADGNQ010000345.1 GCA_017883385.1 Candidatus Sulfotelmatobacter sp. | reverse complement strand
CGCTGGCAACATCCCGAGCGCGGAATGCTGCTTCCGGCTGCTTTCGTGCCCATCGCGGAAGAGTGCGGTTTGATTTTGCCCATCGGACAGTGGGTATTGCTGGAAGCGTGTAGACAATCCCGAGCGTGGAGCGATTCGGGGCTAGGGGTTATGCCGGTCTCCGTAAACGTGTCCGCAGTCGAATTTCAGGGTAAGGATTTTCTGTCGGGGGTCCGGGCCGTGTTGATCTCTACCGGCTTGGAGCCTCAAAATCTGGAACTGGAACTAACCGAGAGCGTGTTGATGCACGACGCGGAATCTGCTGTAGTCACACTACTTGCGCTGAAGGCTATGGGCGTACGGCTGGCCATCGACGACTTTGGCACGGGCTATTCCAGCTTTACTTATCTGCGGCGCTTTCCAGTGGACACGCTTAAAGTCGATCAATCGTTCGTGCAGGAGATAACGGCGGACCCGGAAGGCACGACCATGGTGGACGCAATGATCAACATCGGAAAGAGCCTGAACCAGCTAGTCATTGCGGAAGGCGTGGAAACCCGTCCGCAGCTCGACTTCCTTCGGCGCCACGGGTGCGGCGAGGGGCAAGGCTATTATTTCAGCCATCCTGTTATGGCCGAGCAGGCCGGGAGCCTGTTTAAGTCCGGTTTACAAAAAGGGTTGGTCCACTAGTCGTTGACCTGGGGACATTCGGTGGTCCCTTCAGGACGGTAGCCTGCATCACAGCCCGCAGAAAGTCGCTCGAATCCTATTGCCGCGGTCTCGACCACATTGAGAGAAAACGCTGGGAAGCACGCTTCGACCACAGCTCCCATCTCCTGTAATTCTCAAAATCCCGGCGCTTTCTCGAGGCTGTAATTGCAAGTTCCGTTGGTGGGCTGTGTGGGAAGGGGCGGTGGATTCAGCCAGTAGGAATTGGAGAAGTCAAAGAATTCCATCATGTTGTCGGCATTGCTGTCGCGGGCAGTTAACCCTGCCACATTGAACCGAGTTTCAATGAGCCGCAAAATGGACGTGAGATCACGCCAGGTGTGCGATACGTAATGCGGTTTCACCCAAGGCGAAACAACCACAATGGGAATTCGAAAGCCAGCGTGGTCGAACGTGCCCGGCTGATCGTGCGCTTGCCGTATGGGCGCAATTCCGTCGGGCTTGACCATTTTCGCGGTCATCACGTGATCGAACAAACCGCCACCTTCGTCATAGGTGAGGATGAAGATGGAAGAAGCCCACGACGGGCTCGCTAGCAGCTCATTCAAAATGTTGGCGACGTCCGCCGCTCCCAGTTGGATGTTGTTGCCGGGGTGTTCGTCTAGTCCAGAAGGCCCCGCACGCTCGATGAAGATTACTGAGGGCAGGGCGGCCTCATTCTGCAAATCGGCAGCCCAGTTTGCGATCGGCGCCAGCTTGGCAGCGTCTCGCTGGTACGTCGACCATTGCGGCAGATAAGCCCCGCTGTCCTGGTAGTAGTAACGCCAAGAGACGCCCGCCTGATCAAGATGATCGAAGATTGTTGGCTGCGTCCAGCCTCCGGGCGGCGGCGTGTCCGGGCGGACGTGTCCGAAGGAAGTCCCTGCGAACAGGTACATGCGGTTCGCATTCGTGTTTGATTCCACAGAAGAGAAGAAACGGTCGCTGGTGGCAAACTGCGTCGCCAACTCATAGTAGTAAGGAAGATCCGTTTGGTCGTAATAGCCCATGGCGCGGGTGCCGGTGGGATCAATCGTCGAAGGCACGGAGATGGACGTCTGCATGAATCCGTCCATCTTCCCGCCGTCAATATCCAAATGCGTTTCGTTCCAGAAAGGGCTCAAATTTTCAGTACACACCGTTTGGTAATGAAATGGATGCACCGGCTGTCCCTGAGTGTCATAAAGCGTGGCGTTGAGTGGAACGCCGTCGATGTTGTTTGGTAGCCCCCTGGATACGAGATACGGTCCCAGCATTCCAAAGTAGTTGTCGAACGAACGGTTCTCCTGCACAAAAAAGATGATATGGCGAACATTCGATAATCCGGTATTCGAGGTAGTGGAAATCGCCACCGAACTGCTGAAAGTCGCTCCCGCGCTATCTTGCGCCTTCACCATCAGCGTGTGGTTGCCTGCTTTCAAATTCTTTACATAAACGTCGAGGCTGCCACCGCTGTTGCTATAAATCTGTGTTCCGTCCACCACTACCTGGATGGAGGTCACCGGCTTGGAATCCGTTATGCCCGCAACCACGTGCAGGGGCGAACTCACGGTGGCAGAACTTCCTGGCGTGCAGATCGTGACCGTCTGACTTGTTGTATTAAGCGCGCATGGCGGAGTCATGGACATCGGCACATTGGTTTTGAAGGTGCGGCCAAGGGCGTCCCAGCCTTGCACTGTGATCAGGTGATTGCCGGTCGCCAACGGAATGTATGTGTTCACCGCGTTCGCATTCACCTCGTAAACAAGCACATTATCGACATAGATCTGGACGGCGGTTACGGTGTATGTATCCGTAGTTCCCGCCACCACCTGTACCGGGGAAACGGGCGCGATCCCGTTAGCTGTCGGCGTGCATACGGTAACCGAAGGATTCGCGGTCCTCAGGGTGCAACTCTGGGCCGCAGCATGTCCGATAGAAGTACCGAGAAAGAACATCAAGCCAGCAAGCGACGCGACGCAAATCCGTTTGTGAACCATTCCAGAGCACCACGACCTAGAGAATTAAGTTAATACGATTCGATCAGAAACAACTCAATACAAGGGGTCACCGAGCGGGTCCTGGCGAATCACGATGTTACCGCTTGGCCTCCGAATTCACTGTGCAAGATTGACCATGTTGTTTTTCGGATTGCCGTCATCATCAACCCGCTATCAAGGATTAAAGAAGCTCAAACGCCAGCCGCAGCCAGCACATTCCGCCCCGAAGGCTTTCTTGACACCTGACACCTGTCTTCTGTGGAATCCCAGGTTTCGAGAACCGCGAAACCTCTGGCTTCTGGCCGGGGTGGCTCCCAGTGTAAAACGGTGATCAGCGGCAGGGGGAATCTTCCGTTCCATCCCTCCGCATCCTAGTCCAAGAGCGTTCAAGGAGGACTGCTATGAAAGCGATCTTGTGCACGACCGTCGTGAGCTTCGTGTTGCTTGCCAGTTCATACGCGCAGGACGCGGGAGGGAAGGCGCAGCCGCGCAACTCGGCGCAGGCTGCGGCTAAGACGCTCCCGTTGTCTTCGAAGGCAGATTCCGGTGGCACGCAGGAGCTGCGTGCCGACCTGCAGCGGTTGAAGAGCCTGCAGAACCAGATGCGGACAAACCTCGCCTTCGTGCAGACCACACAAACTCCGCTGAAGCACCAGTTCGAACTGGAGACGGACGCATGGCAGGTGATCATCGAGCAGATGGAGCGGCGGTTGAAGCACATGGAAGATCGCGGGACTCAAGCGGAGTCAGGACGATAGCGAACTTTGACCCGCTCAGCCCGCCTCGGTGCGCCCAAGTGCAGGACTAGGGAAGGCGCAGGTGACTGTGCCGCCAGTTAAGGGCGAAGTTCCACAGGAGACCGCCAACCGTACAAGACCACGCTTCGAACCCCCAGAAGCCAAAGAATACGCCTAGAGGCGCACGTGGTAGACGTAGGGTGCGAGACAACTGTTGTTAACAGGCGTGGGTGTTGAAAAAAGCGCGTCGCAAAAGAATGTTGTCTCGGTTGCGCGGCTGCAGTTGAAAGGATTTCTGGGGTGAGGTTGCAACTA
>JADGNQ010000164.1 GCA_017883385.1 Candidatus Sulfotelmatobacter sp. | reverse complement strand
AAAGACGATGGGGACCAAGGTCGCTCAAGAGCCGAGCGCCGCTTGCTCCCGGATAGTCGGCCAACCTTACGTTACCGGATTTAGGGAAGAGTTGCCCGTGACTCGGGCACAATCGCATTTAGCCAAAGGCAGCGCATCCCCACCGAACCATTACCGGAGCTATAATTTCAGGTCTCAGCCCTTACAGATGCGAAACCCAAAGAAAATGCAAGAACGACTCCTGGTCGCAGTGATTCTGTTCTGCGGGGTGGCCGCAGCGCAGACGTCATATCAGAACCGGGTCACGATCTTCCCCGGCGCGACGTGGGCCAAAGCCACACCCGAACAATTGGGCTGGGCAACAACGAAACTCGACGAGGCTCGAAGGTTCTTTGACACCCTTCCACCTGCGAGCCTTTTTGTCGTTGATCACGGCAATGTCGTCGCCGAATGGGGCGACTCAGCGATGAAAATCAAAATCAGTTCGATGCGGAAAAGTATCCTGAGTGCCCTATACGGAATCTCTGCGGGAAAGGACGGGCTCGATTTGGATAAAAGCATCGGACAACTTGGAATAGACGACGATCCCCCCTTAACTCGAGAAGAGAAGCGGGCCACAGTGAGAATGCTCCTTAAAGCCCGCTCGGGGATTTACCACTCCTATGTGGCGGGAACGCCTGCAATGAGGGAACACATGCCTTCGCGCGGATCGCATGCGCCCGGCACCTTCTGGTTCTACAACAATTGGGACTTTAATGCCCTGGGCACGATATTTGAGCAGGAACTTCATCTGAAGATTGGCGACGCGTTCCGTGACAGGATTGCCGGTCCAACCCAGATGCAGGACTTCCAGGTGCAAGATATGTACTACCTGCGTAGCAGACCGGATTCCCCAGAATATGAAAGATCGCGGCATCCCGCCTATCATTTCCGAATGACCGCTCGCGATTTGGCTCGATTTGGGTATCTGATGTTGCGTGGGGGTACTTGGAACGGAACTCAGATTATTCCATCAAGCTGGGTGGCGGAGAGCACTCGCTCTTATTCTGATGCCGACGGCGCGGGATACGGATACCTGTGGTGGGTAAATGGGTTTGGATTGCCGGTTAAGGGCTTCAGCGCACAGGGCGCCCTTGCAAAGTACGTGGTTGTGATTCCGGATCGCGGATTGGTTGTCGTATATCTGAATCATGCGGAGTTTCCTGATAATGCATCAGCTATGCCTGCTGCGGAGCTCAAAGCTCTTCCAACGATTTCTGAATCCCAGATGAGCCACCTCTTGCAACTACTGGTCGAAGCGCAGCAACCAACTCCTGTGGGCAAAGAATAGGTCGCCAAAGGCTGGCATGATCACGAATCCATAAGGAGCAGTTTGCCCAGAGTTCAGTAGGACCGGACGGTATTTCCCGCTGTGTCACCTATCAAGGGGGTAAAAGTCCGCCAAGTCCCAAATGGCCGGCAAACCTTACCTTACTGGATTTAGGTAAGAGTAGCCCGTGACTCAGGCGGAAGCGCCGAAACCAGAAGTAGGCGGAAAGACCTAGCGCGGGGCATGGCGTACCACAACCTTTTCCCCGATCTCAATGCTCATCAAGTCCTCGCCAACTTCCAAAGGACCGGAATATGTTTTTCGGGTGAGAGGGATCAAATCGGAGGCGCCCGGAGGCACTATGTGCGAATACACTGCGAGCTTTGGCTTTACTCGTGAGAAGACTGTGCCAGCCTGTTCCGGAGTTGTGTGATGCGCAAGGATGGTCTGCACGCGTTGCTGGCTCACGGAGGGATTCTTCAAGCGAAACGCGTCTGGATCCATTACTTCGTGGATTAATACATCCGCTCCCTCGGAAGAACGGACTAGGTTCTCGGAATATCGCGTATCTCCGGAGAGCACTACGGAGTGTCCTGCGAAGTCGACACGGTAGCCAAGCGCCGGTTTCACGGGTCCATGATCAACCACGAATGCCGTTACTTTGATCCCTCCATTTTCGTACACAACTCCTTGCTCGATGTCTTTTGCCAGGACTACTACGCCCGCTGAGGGTAACTTTTCATCCACATCGCGTCGCATGTGTATGTCGAATTGGTAGGCCTGCTCAAGATGCGTCATCATTTCCCGGGTTCCCGCAGGCCCCCAAACTCGAAGCGGGATCGTCCGCCCTTGGATCCAACCGGTTAACCACAGATCAGGGATTCCGACTACATGATCGGAATGCAGATGAGTGAGGAACAGAGCGTCGACCTCTGCGAATGGTACTTTGTTCTGCTGAATGCGTTGGGCAGCCCCGCGACCGCAATCAAATAGGAGCTTCTGTTTCCCGGCCTCCACTAGAATACTCGGGCCAAATCGATCCATTATTGGTGCTGGGGAACCTGTGCCCAAGAGGGTCACCTTTAGATCCTGCGCGGGCGCGGACCCAGCAAAAGCCGCGCTCGCAAGCAACAGCAAAACGCCTCCCCACCAAGGATGCTTGCCAGAAGCGAGGTTCATTGGAAAAAGCCCCCCTGAGCTTTCTGGGAGTCTATACGCTTTCTGGAGCCAACTCGGGACGATTGTGGGTATAGAGCCCAGCTCACCGCCAATCAGCTCGGTCACAGGGCTGTATTACCGACAACCTGCACATGTGGCAACCCAGGTCGTCGCCGTTAATCTGTGCGCGCTGGACTCCGCGATTCTCCATGAATCGTCGGCAAAAAGAGGGTATCCAAAACGGAATTCTGGGAAACCAAAGTAGCTCCGAGTGGATCGTCGGCTATCCGGAAGCTATCGCCCTGTCCGGCAGGATCAGTCCTGCTAAGTCGGCTTCTGGGGAGTCTCCTGCTGACAATAGCTGAGATTCCTCTCGAGCGACGGGCAATACAGAAGTTGCCTGCGTTTTCGGGACCGAGGATAAACTCCCGTTCGTCACGGTTGTCTCTACGTTTACCTTTGAGGCGCCCCGCGGCGCGGGGCTTAGCTCTAGGGTCCATGCTCTGGCTGCGCTCAGTTTTGCGCGTCCGTCCCCGTGCCATTTCCGTGCCGTTAACGCGGAATTGCACCGAACTAGCCGCGTTAGATGCCATCTGCCGCGGTCTAAGTGTATGTAACTACATTAGGGAGCGTTTTCGAATCCCACTCTCTCCGCCATTACTTTTGTTATCTAGCACTTGCAGGCTGCTGATACCTATACTGATTCCGAGTTGAATCGGAGGTATCGTCCGTGGCCAACACGCAGTGCAAGGAAGTCAACCTCACCAAACGAGTCCAAACCAGCAAAGGGCTGCGATATTGCCCTGTGATCCTGTCTGCGAATGGCCGAGTTAAGCCTGACCTGGTCCTGATCAACGGCCAGCCCGAACGGCACCCGGAAGGTGCGTATTACCTGGAATGGCGTGAAAACGGCAGACGAGTCCGGCTGTCCGTGGGCAAAGATCCTGCGGACGCGAGTGCCCGGCGCCAGCGTAAGGAATCCGAGTTGAATGCCCTAAACAACGGTATCGCAGTGGTCCCAGAGAACGGCGACGACGGGCACCGATCATTGGCAGCAGCGGTCAGTGAGTACCTGGAGGAGACGACGCTCACGAAGAAGCCCAAGACGGTGGCCGCGTACACCACCGCTCTGCACTACTTCACGGAATCCTGCCCGAAGCTGTTTTTGGAAGACATCGAACGAAAGGACCTGCTTAAGTTCTGCGCCTTCCTGCGGGACGAGAAAGATCAGGCACCGCGTAGCTGTTGGAACAAGTTTGCAAACGTGATGTCTTTTCTTAAGGCGAACGGCATTCGCGGGCTGGTGAAGAAGAATGACTGGCCCCGCTACACCGAGGAAGAGCCGGAAATCTACGAGCAGGAAGAGCTCGTCAAGCTGTTTGCAGCCTGCGACTCCGAAGAGCGCCTCTGGTATGAGTTCTTTCTGATGACGGGCATGCGAGAGCAGGAAGTCATGTACACGTACTGGTCAGATGTGAACTTCGCTGCCGCCACCGTCCGAGTTAGCCACAAGCCAGACAGGGGGTGGACCCCGAAGGCCTATAAGGAACGCGAAATTCCCATCCCTACGAAGCTGGCGAAGAGCCTGAAGACATGGAAAACGAAAGCAAACAAGGCCTGCAATTTGGTATTTCCGACCGCGGGATGCAATCCGAAGCTCGACTTTCTCGACTGCCTGAAGGCCGTGGCAGAGCGTGCCAAGTTAGGCGAAGACAACTTCTGGCTGCACAAGTTCCGTGCGACGTTTGCGACGCGATGTCTCTGGGTGGGCGTCGATCTGCGCACCGTGCAGCAATGGCTCGGTCATTCTGATATGGAATCGACGATGCGATATTTGAAGCCGTCGCGCAGCCAGCAGGTGCGGGATAAGGTCAACGAGATATTCGCGTGATCCAGTCGTCGTTCGAACCACGAGTCGGTTGTCGATGAGTCCGTCACTTCATTTGAGTGTGGTCAATGAGTGAAATGGATGTTTCAACAGTTACGTTATTTCTGTGGGTGCGTATACCATTTCGATCACAGCACGCAGCCTGTGCTGACCCGAGTCTGGGATGGCTGCAAAGCGGAACGGCTGTTCAGTCCAGGAAACAGGGCGCAGCATCTCTGCCGTCCCGGTCACTGGCCCCTTGGGCGTAACGAATATCAACTTGACCATTGAACCGGGCGGAAGGAGCGGAGCTAGTACCATCAGGCCGCCGGTCAGGGAAACGCACTGCAACTTCGCCGGAATCCGGTGTCCATCCAGGCAGCGAAGGACAACGGGGATAGAATCCGCCAACTGCAGCCGCTGAGAACGCGTTCCTGTCTTGGCTTGGGCGATCTGAATCATTGGCATCTAGTATGCTCTGCGTTCCCGATAATTGGGAGATCACGGAGGGGCTGGTACTCTTTCCACTCACACCTCAGCGTTAAGCCGATTCCCCAGTTGAGGCGATGGCGGACCACCCCACGCTTCGCGCCGCCTGACCTGTTTAGGGTCAACGAGTGTAATGGCGATTTTTCAACGGCGATCCAGGAACGCTGTGGTCAGACGGGGAGTTGGGCGCGAGCGTCTCACGGCGAAAAGCTCGCTCCAGCCCCCCAACTTGGGCCGATTGTCTCCAGTCCCATCGGGTGGAGACGTTCAAATTTCTCCAGCCCGGCCTCCCGCAAAAGTAGGAATGACACTTCACGACCACCGCGCCTTCCTGGTTTAGAATCGCGGGAAGAATAAGGACGGCGATATGGTTGACGATTTCCAGGGAAGTCGCCGGGCCGGCTGGCTTGGCTGGTTAGCGATCGGTGTTTCCCTTGTGTTTTGGACGGTCCCTGTCGGCCTTGTCATAGCCTTTCCGCCAAAGGGTGAACCGACGCACGGCGAAATGGCGCTTATCGGTGTAGCGGAACTCCTCGCGCTCGTTGCTGCGGTGGGATTGATAGGCACGACGATCAGCGCCGCGTTGGCAATTTGGAGCTTGTGCCTCAAGCGTCGGTCGGTTGTGTCAAGGGTAGCGCTCGGGGCCGACATCGCGGCGATGATCGCAGTGCTGATCGCGTATTTTGAATTAAGATGAGGTCGCCAACCCGACAGCAAAACACTCACCAGACCTCGGTGCATTCGCTCTTTTCATGGCGGAAAGTGGCGACACCGGGTCAGCTCAAATAGTTCCCGTGGGGACCGTTCTGTAAACAGCCATTCGCACCCGATTCCGGTCAGTGAGTGTGATGGCGATTTGTCAACAGTCGAGCCAGATCTAGCTTCGGTTGCAGTTGACTTCGCTTTGGAACGAGTTTGGAATCATGCGGTTAGCGGATGAGCCACAATTTACCTGCCGTGCATTGCCAACGCCGAGAAGGCTGCGCTAGAAGTTTGGACTGCAATGCGTCTCGCCTAACAATTGAGGCACTTTATGAGGAGTATCCACATGCCTGCACGCACTTGCGGTCTGTCCCTCGCCATCCTGCTGGCTCTCTTGTTCCTTCCAGGCTGCGGCAACAACACTCTAAACCCCTTCTGCGGTAGTTCCAGGCCCGCGCCGCTTATCGGTTCAATCTCACCAAGCACAATGACTCTCGCTGAGGTGCAGCAGGGCGACACGCTGACCGTGAACGGTAGCCACTTTATTGCCGCATCGCAGGTGGTCATCAATACCACGCCTCTGAGCGCCACAGTCGTCAGCGATCAGGTGTTGAAAGTAAAGCTTTCGAGCGACGTGATCTCCGGTCCCGGAGTAGTGAAGGTAAGCGTGCTTACTCCCAGTGGGAACTCCGGCGACTTGGGCTGCACCAGCGGAGGGACCAGCAGTGTACTCGTACTAGCTGTCGACTAAGCTCTGGGCTGAAAGAGGACCACGCTGTCAAAATTAGATGTGCCCCGCAAGCTTGTATGGGTCGAACAAGCGCGCTTTCACGGTTTTGCTTGCTCGGAATGCTCCTGGCGGTTTGATTCTTCTACCGCGCCCACGGGTAGATCTTTCGATGAAGTAATGCGGAACTTCGAGTTGCAGCGCGACAAAGAGTTTTCATCTCACGTTTGCGCCGATCACCCGAGAAGCAGGGGCGGAAAACGCTCGATTTAATTCAAACTTGATGCGCCCGAGGTGAAGTATGAGGTCCAGATTAGTGCATGCGGCCCTACCTGTTACCGTGCTAGGCTTAGTCGTTCTCCCTCTGAGTCTGGGCGCCAGTGCGCGGGATGTCGTCCTGCCCGCCGGTACTCTTTTGCAATGTACCCTCAATGAACCCAACTTTTCCTCGGCCACGGCAGAGGTCGGGGACCCCGTGCTCTGCCACTTGCGTAGCCTGACCGAGTTCGGTCAGCAGGCTTTTCCACGCGGAAGCTATCTCGTGGGCCATCTCGAATCGGCCAAGGATCCCGGCCACTTCTTCGGCAAGGGCAACTTGAAGATTCAGTTCGACCGCATCGGCCTGCCCAGCGGCGACCTGCCCCTCCAAGCCAAAGTCATCGCCACTCGCGGCTACAAAGTCGATAAAGAAGGAAAGATCGACGGTAAAGGCCACGCCAAGCGCGACGTCGTCGAATGGCTTCTCCCGCCGCTCTGGCCCTGGAAAGTAATGACGCTGCCCGCACGAGGCCCGCGTCCAACCCTGAAAGGCGAATCCGTCCTCAGCATGCGCCTGATGGACGACGTTCAAATCCCGCAGGTCGCACAGACCTTCGGCCCCAACTGGCATTTCTTCGGCCGCCCGCAAAACGAGTCATTCCGCGACACACAAGCCAGCGCCGTCCAGCCAAGGCTCGCCCTGCGCACAGTCTCGTCTACGAGCGACGCGGTTCACGCCGCACCGCAGGCCACCTACGCCACCTACACGCCGACGAACGTTGCGGCTGTGAATTCCGTAAACTCCGGCGGAATGCCCGGAATGCCCGTCTTCGTTCTCACCACCGGCACGGTCCTCTCCGTCAGCGGCTACGGCTACCAGGACAGCCGCATCACGTACTCCCTGATCGGCAGGGGAGGTGGGGTCATCGGTACCGACGAAGTCGACTGGACCACGACCTCTCGCATCAACGCACAGCGCGGTGTGCGCGTCACCCTGCGCAGCGGACGAAGCATCCCGGAGACCTCGGAAGGTGATCACGCGAAAGCACTTGAGTGAAATGGCGATGTTTCGTCAGCAAAGGCAAAGCCTGAACAGTGATAGTCTTGTCGCCGCATTAACCCTATTATTTCTAAAGCACCCGGCGACCTATGTCTCTCAAGCAAATTGAAGGCTATTTTAGGAATTACGATAAGAAAAGTTATGAAGTGTTCTCCCAACAGGGTGCTGAGCCAAACATGGCCGATGTCGCAGCTTTCGAGAAACGTATAGGGTTCCAGTTTCCCGCTGAGTTTCGAGAGTTCGCCGTTCATCCGCTTGGCGGACTGTATGCACTGGCGTCTTTAGTGCCGCCACCGTTGAACGTGAACACTCGTTTGCTGGAGGCATCGTAGAGGATGGCGTCCGGGTCTTTGCCGGACAGGTCGACCCGTTGAACGACCTGCATCTTCTCCAGGTCGAGGACGTCGAAACGGTAGCGATCTTAAGCTCCCCAGCCTGCCTCGGCCCGTGGAACCGTGTGTGCAATGTTGATCAGATTCTGAGAGCGTCAAAGGGAATAATTAATGGAATTCGGCGGCTGCCGCTCCCAGGAGAACTCATGTGGCCTCTTTCAAAGCATTCTCGACAAATGGCGTTGAGCATTCCCAACTTCAATCGGTGATTCTACAACGCACGGCTGAACTGCTGGGCCTGTCGCAGCGCCTTCCCAAAGTGCAGGATGAGGAGAGACGCAAGTTGTCTCGTGACCTGCAGTACGAGCAGGCCGTTCACGAGGAGTGCGATGTCCTCAAGACATTGCTCATGCAGCCATGGAAGCACGTTCCTTGGCACAAACGGTTGTGGAACGGGGACTTGGCAGCGGTTGTTGCCGCCCTCATGTTAGCTTGCTGGATTGCCTACGGCGATCGTCACCCATTTTTGTTATTGGGACCTTCAGAGCTGGAGAGCATGGCTACCATCGAGGAGCAGGTACCCATGCCACCCGCAAAGACAGTACCCGCTGAAAGCAGGCCCAGGTTTCGGACCATGCCAATTGCGCTGGGAGACGCGGGGACAGCCAGCCTCCTCCACGGGGTGGAGCTCGTGACGAAGATTGTTCACATCGGAGAAGATGTGACGGTGCGCTATTTTACACCCAAGCCCGCACCGCATCGGGAGTCCGGGGGGCAATATCGAGTCGTCGATATGGGAGAAGATGTGACGGTGCGCTATTTCGCACCCGTCGTTCGTAATACCAAAAACTAAGACCGAATCGATTTAAGCAAGGATGGCTGCCCGAAAGGCGCGCTCGTCTTGGTGTCAGTGTGTTCTTTGAGCAAGAGCGCGCTTATGAAACGGCCAAGCACCTCTAGCGGTGATCCAAAAATCTATTGAAACGCTCTCTTTATCCCCGATTGTCGTTGAAATATCCCCATTACACTCACCATCATATTCGTGCAGCTCCCTGCTAGCTTTCGACGAAGATCGGCTTGCCTAACTGGTGGATTGTGAACGCTTCAAATCCGTTCTCAGGGCTGACCGTTAATCGGTCCCCGTTCGAGAAGCGCAGTATGAGTACGCTACTGGACGGAGTCTCGAACCCCTCAATTGATTGTTTTAGTAGACGTAGGAGAGGTGCTGCATCAAAAGGGTGTCCCTCAGTCCAGATCGACCTCTCACCCTCGCTCGGTTCGTACAACAATCGTCCAGTACACGAGAGACCGCCGTTAGCCCAATTAAGCTGAAGGTCGAACATGCCAAAGGCTACTTGGCAGACCTCTTGGCCCTTCAGAAATTCAAGAAAGGAACTGGCCTCGTCGCTCATAGCGGGATAGTGTATCGATTTTTGCCCCTTGCAGGTTGTCGGCTTCTCTCGGCAGTTGGCGAAACATCCCCATTACGCTCAAAACCCCTCAATGAGCGATATGGCCTGATTTCGACAGTTGTGGGCGTGAAGCCGTTATAACTTGCCCGATTCCACCATTCGTGAGTGCTTCGATGAGGGCCTTCAATACCTTTTCCCGCTTTGGTTCCTCTTGCAGAAAAAGTGGCAGGCGTTCGTACCATCTCTGTGAGTGCCAGTGGCGGAAGTTGCAGTCCGGCAACATACTGGCTGGAACGCGACTGCTTGGATGAGTTTTCTTTCCAAAGAAGGTGATGTATTCGACAATTTCTTCCTTGGTCACAAACCGAAACGTAAACGAGCAGACTTTGACACAAATGAACTCTTGTTTGACAAGGCTCCGTGCGCACGTGGTACAGGTTCCCGTGGCGTATCGCCGTACCGTCTGCCGTCGGCCACTTCTTTCCAGATTCGCGCCATACGAGAGTTTAGGGCAAATACCGCTGGGAAAGCCACCTGGCGAAACATCCCTATTTCACTCATTGACCCTTCCCACGGGCTAAGAAACCCACCAAGAGCATCAATCTGCCATAATCTTTTCATGTGTGGCCGTTACCGGCTATCGCGGCGG
>JADGNQ010000344.1 GCA_017883385.1 Candidatus Sulfotelmatobacter sp. | reverse complement strand
TTCCCGCTTTAGGACGCGTTCATTCTCTTCTTGTCTGAAGGTCCTGCTCTGCAATGCGTCTTCGCTCTACCATCGATGCAGCGGAGCTTCGCTCCGCGGACAGCCGAGGGCGGCTGTCCCTACATTCGCATATGCCACAGGCTTTCTATCGTAGGCGCCTCCCTCACTTTCAGCGAGATGACACGCCGCATCTTGTTACCTTTTGCACATTCAGGCGCTGGATGCTGCCTGAGCACGCCCGATCCATCGTGCTGGAATCTTGCCTGCATGACAATGGAACGAAATTCGATCTGCGTGTGGCCGTTGTGATGCCGGATCATGTGCATATGATTTTCACGCCTCAGATCAACGCGCAGGCGATGGAGGTCTATTCGCTTGCAGACATCATGGACGCGGTGAAGGGTGCTTCGTCACATACGATCAACAAGGTTCTTGGCCGGAAGGGTCGAGTCTGGCAGACGGAATCGTTTGATCATGTGTTGCGGTCTTCGGAGAGCCTCGATGTGAAGGTCCAATACTTGTTGGAAAATCCTGTGAGGCAGGGCTTGGTTGGCGACTGGACAGACTACCCTTGGCTGTGGAAGAAACCGTTCGTAAACCCTTTCGGTCTGGGTCGATGACCAGCCTCGCAGCACCGCTGGGCTTCGCCCAGCCGGACAGCCGAGGGCGGCTGTCCCCACATTCGTACAACTGAACATTCCTAGAGGCTCACGGCAGCAGGCCGAATACGGCTACGCCGTTCGGTGTGCCTACAAACACCTTTCCGTTCACGATCGTGGGCGTCATGTATTTGTTGCCGTTGCCGAAATGATCGCGGTTGCCGGGGGCCTGGTTGCTGTTGTAGAGCTCGTTGAGTGTGGCGGCATCGTAGGCGTTCAGCACAGCGGGGTTGCTGCTCTCGACCGCCCACACGATCCCGTCGCTGGTGCCATTCGCCGAGATGCTGGGGAAAGCGCCCGGATATCCGAAGGCGTTTGCGGTATGTGCAGTGGCGTTGGTCGACAGCTTGGCATTGGTGATAGTGAAGGCCTGAATCGGGCTTCCCACCGACCCGTAATACACCGTGTTGTTGAAGTATGCAGGGATGGCCCAGACGCCACCCGGTAAGGCCAACTTGAGTTCCTGATAGATGGTGTTGTCGTTACTCGGGTTGAATTTTCCCATGGAGTCGCGGTTCACCACGTAGAGGTTCGAGTCTTTGCCGGCGCCGACCGCCAGGTGCATAGTGTGGCCCGCTCCGTCGCTCAGATCAGGCAGCACCATCGCGCCACCAGAGCCGAGATCCTGGTCATTCCCGTTCTCCGATGCCTGATTGTGCATCTCGAAATAATCCGCCACGGCAAGCCCGGAGGAAGTCGAGAGCTTCATGAAGGCGTTGCCATAGTCGCCGTTGCTGGGGAAGCCGCTAGCGTTCAGGTTCGTGTCGAAGTCGCCGTTGGCGTCGAGGAAGTAGATGTTGCCGGAGTTGTCGGCGGCCAGGCCCGCGCCGGCCATCCAGATCGCGCCTTCGTTGCCGTTCGGAGTCACGTTGAGCACGCTGGTTTGCGCCAGTGTCGACGGGCTGTATGCGATGATCCATCCGGTGTAGGGACGAATATCGCAATGCGATGCCCAGCTGGTGTAGAGGACGCCGTTCATCAAAAGCAGTCCGGCCCGCTCCTTGTAAGCCCCCGGGTCGAAGATTACGTGGGTGCCGTTATTGTTGTCGCCCGTTCCCGGAAATGTCGCCTGAATTTCCGTCGGCCCGCTGAATAACTCCGCGCCCAGCGCGAGATCGAGGGCGTGCAGGCGCTGGTGGTAGTTGCCTGATCCGTCCTTCGACATGGCCACCACGTACACAACTCCATTCGCGCCGCGCGTGCGATCAATGACTGGAGTTGAAGTTACGCCAATCTCGGGCGTGACCTGGCTGCAGCCTCGCTTATCTGATGTGGTTTCGCCGGCTTTCAGCATCGACGTATGCCAGACCGTGGTCCCCGAATCCGCGTCGAAGGCATATACCGAGCCATGCTCCGTGGCGGCGATCAGCAGGCTGTGCGTGCCGTTGCTGGGCACCGCGACGTTCGAGGCGTAGAGCGGCTGGGCGTCCACCAGGCCGTCGACGGAATAGAATCCGAGCTTGCCGAAGTTGGCGGAATTGACGTTGCTTGTGGTCAAGATCGTTTCGGTCAGGTTCTGCCCAGTGCGGGCAATGTCGTTGTGGTAAGTCAGTACGTCGGTTGAAGCATTCACCGTGAGCGAGGCCGCGTTGCTGGTTGTGTTTCCCGACGAATTACTCACGACTACCTTGAATTGCGATCCGGTGTCTGAGGAGATGGACGCTGGAGTGGTATAGGTCGCCGAGGTTGCGCCTGCGATCGACGTCGTGCCCTTCTGCCACTGGTAGGTCAAGGGAAGAGTCCCCGTGGCCGCGACGGAGAAGGTTGCTGTTTCGCCGACAATCACGGTCTGGTTCGACGGCTGCTGCGTGATCACGGGTGCGCCCGCCGAGTTCACGGTCAACGTAGCCGCGTTACTGGTAATGCTTCCCGCCGCATTGCTCACGACTACTGTGAATTGCGTGCCATTGTCCGCGACGCTGGTCGCCCCAGTCGTGTAGCTCGCGGAGGTTGCACCGGCGATTGCTGTCGTGCCCTTCTGCCACTGGTAGCTCAGGGGAGCCGTCCCGGTCGCCGTGACGGAGAAGGTTGCTGTCGCGCCGACCGCGACGCTCTGGTCTGACGGCTGCGCGGTAATGGAGGGAGCGGTGCCACTGACCATCGAACTGCTCCCGCCGCAACCCGCCAGCATCAGGCTGAGAGCAAGACCACAAGACACCTTCGACCAACAGAATTGCACGAGACGAGCCTCCCCAGACGATTGGCTGTGACCATCATGCCAGCAGTTGGGCGTTTTGAGGAGGGGTCGCGACGTTACCGTGGTCGCAATTCGTCCGCGGATCGGGCCGACAATCGGACATGGCCGGCGGGACGACGCGATTGCGGGACCGCGGGCTTCGACTCTGTTACTCTCTGCACGTCCAATGCGCGCGGCGGCAATCCTCGGGCTGGGATGTTCTCCGAAAGACCTGAAGCCCTTTCAGGCGGTCCAACCCCAAGGCGTCAAGAGTCAACTCAACAAAGAAATCGACTGGCGCATGGGCATGCCTGCCGTGGGCGATCATGCTGACGTGATCTTGCTGTTCGGGGGCGATGGGACGATTCACCGTCATCTGGGTCAACTGGTGAAGCTTGGCCTGCCGGTGCTGGTTGTGCCGGCGGGGAGCGGAAATGATTTTGCCCGCGCTCTCGGGTTGCGACGAGTACGCGACGCGCTCGCGGCGTGGCAGAGATTCTGCGGCGGCACGGGCACTGTACGCACGATTGACCTGGGAATCATTACACCGCTCGGCCAGGAAACACATCCGCTGGCGCCGGGAGCTTCGCGTTACTTTTGCTCGGTGGCGGGAGTCGGGCTCGACGGTGAAGTTACGCGGCGCGCGAACCAGTTGCCGCGCTGGCTGCGGGGACACGGCGGCTACGTGCTGAGTCTGGCTCCAACGATCTTCACGTTTGCCCCGCTCCCCATGAAGATTCTGACGCCTCCCGAAGGATCGTTGGACCAAGCTTGGATCAGACGCAGCGACCAGCCGACGATTCTAGCCGCGTTCGCCAACACTCCCGTCTACGGAGGTGGCATGAAGATAGCTCCTCGCGCAGAGATGGACGACGGCCTGCTCGACGTCTGCGTGGTAGGGGGCGTTGACCCCTTCAA
>JADGNQ010000163.1 GCA_017883385.1 Candidatus Sulfotelmatobacter sp. | reverse complement strand
ATTGGCAATGGCTCGGTAAAAGCGCCGGGAAACTCGGCGACCTGAAGGCCTTGGCCCGTGTTGGAGAGTACGAGCAGAGGAAGATCGTCCGCGGCAATCGCCTGCGGAGCGAAACACCAGATGTAAAGATTGTGCCCGTGAAATTCCGGGAAGCGATTGCGATAACCATCCACGTGGACTTCCGCTTCCCACCCTCCTCCAGGCTGCGATTGCCATTGCAATCGCAGCGCGTTGGGCGGCGTCAGAAACGTCTTCGTCTCGACTGGCAGGTGCCAGTCACTAACCTCCAGAAAACTTGCTCCGTTGGCCATGCCCCGGCTGTAGAAGTACGCGTCGGTCGGCAAACTGTTGTCGAAGACGACGTGCCGATAGTATTCCGTCTGGCCCGATGTTGCGGCGCTGAACCAAACCAAGCCCAGCAGGAGCAGAAGAAGGTTCACCGATGCGGTAGAACTGCGTTGAAAGCGTTTCATGAATCATCCCTCGAGAATCCGGTGCTCTTGCAGCAAAATCAATCGTGTCTCTACGGCAGAATCTCTGCTTGGGCCGGTGAACCGTGTGCAGAATCAGGGCTAATCCAAACGTTGACCTTTGCGGGTTCAGCGGCGAACTGATTGCGATCGTTCCACATCGCAAATGCTTCCGGCTCCAACTCAAATGTCACCTTCTTTGTTTCTCCTGGAGCGATGGCGACCGTCTGAAATCCCTTCAGCGCGCGGATCGGTCCCGCGACGCTGGTTCCCTGAAGCTGAATGTAGAGCTGCACAACTTCTTCCCCGGCTCGCGAACCGCTATTTGTTACTTCAGCCTCCGCGGTCATGGCTGCAGTTGCATTGGCGCCCGAGCCCAGGCTCTTGTTCAGAGCCGCTGCGCTCAAGCGTTGCGTGCTGATCGTGGTCGTTCCGTAAGCGAACGTAGTGTAAGAGCCGCCGTAGCCAAAAGGGAATTGCGGAGTGTTCTGTTCATCGATATAGCGGGATAAATACCTGTCAGCAATGTCGCTCGGCGCGTGAATGAGATCCGTGTTGCCAGAGGGACGCCCGGTGTTGAGAGCGTTATAGTAAAGAGGTTCCTGCCCCACGCTGCGCGGCCAACTGACGACCAGCTTTCCGCTGGGACTCACCTCGCCGAAAAGCGTGCGCGCAAGGGCGGGCCCACCGCCGATTCCCGGCAGCCAAGCGGCAATCACCGCGGGCACATGTTCAAACGCCCAGGGCACAGTCAGCGGTCGTCCGCTGAAGAGAATCAGAACAACCGGCTTGCCCGTATGGACGATAACTTCCAGCAATTCCTGCTGCCTGCCCGGAAGTCCCAGATGCGCCCGCGATGCCGCCTCTCCGCTCATGTCTGAGCCTTCACCCAGCGTCAGAATGACAAGATCAGCTTTCTGAGCGCCCGCCACCGCGGCTGCAATTTCTTCGTCGGTGCCATCAAGAATGCCGGTGCCTTTGAACCGGAGCACGTGATCTGCACCCACTCGCTGCGCAAGAGCCGCGGGTAGGGGAACACGGGGCCCCGTTCCTTCCGGTGCTCCGCCCGGGTAGGAAGAATCGTCGGCGAGCGGTCCGATTAGCGCGATGTTCTGAACTCCACTCGTCAGTGGCAGCAGCGCCTTCCCGCCTGGTCCATTCCCATTTTTGAGCAGAACGAAGGAATGCTCGGCCGCTGTCTGTGCGAGTGCAATGCTGTCCGGATGGTAGATCGCTTTCGCCGCGGCTCCCTCGTCCACAAAGGGATGTTCGAACAATCCCAGAGCGAGTTTCACGCGCAGCACATGCCGCACCGCCTCGTCCAATTCCGCTTGCGTTACCTGCCCCGAGTTCACGACCTGTTGCAGGTTGTCGTGGTAGAGGCTGCTCACCATATCCATGTCGACGCCAGCAAGGAAGGCCTTGCGGGCCGCGGTAGCGCCGTCAGCCGCAATGCCGTGCGGGATCAGTTCGCCCACCGCGTTCCAGTCGCTGACCACAAGCCCTCGAAAGCCCCACTCTTTTCGAAGAACCTGCTTCAACGTGAACGGATTTGCCGTCGAGGGCACTCCGTTCAGCGAGTTGAAAGCGCTCATGAGAGACGCCGCTCCTGCTTCCACCGCCGCGTGAAATGGCGGCAGATAGAACTGACGCAAAGTGTGCTCAGAAATCTCGGTGGTGTTGTAGTCGCGCCCGCCTTCGGCCGCTCCATAGCCAACGTAGTGTTTGGCGCAGGCCGCGATGCTGTCAGGCGCGTCCAAACGCGAGCCCTGATAACCCCTCACATAAGCAGCAGCCATCGCCGAGCCCAGAAGAGGATCTTCTCCCGCCCCTTCCGCCATCCGTCCCCAGCGAGCATCGCGCGCGATATCCACCATCGGCGAAAACGTCCACCGGATTCCGTCGGCGGACGCTTCCATGGCCGCCACGCGAGACGCCTTCTCCACGATCGACGGATCCCAAGTCGAGGCCAGCCCCAGAGGAATCGGGAATTCTGTCTTGAATCCGTGGATGACGTCCAACCCAAACAGAATGGGAATGTGCAGCCGCGACTTCTCCATCGCAATCTTCTGATATTTGTTGATCTCATGCGGATCGACGACGTTGAATAGTGACCCGATCTGTCCCCGCGCGATCATGTCGTCATAGTCGGTTCTTCCCGTTCCAGGTCCGGTGGGCTGGCCGGCCGAATACTGCACGAGCTGTCCAATCTTTTCCTCTAACGTCATGCGGTGCAGGATCGCGTCGACTCGCCCGTCGAGACTGGCTTCAGCGATGCTCGACGATTGGCCGTGCGACGGCCGCGTGGATGGCGTCTGAGCGAACAGAGCCACGCTCATGACCGCGCAGATTCCGCCAAACCTGAGTGCGCGCGTGATTCTCTTCATCAAGGTCGAGCAACTTCTTCGCTTGCACGAGCCGGGGATGTTTATGAAGTGGATTGAGGATGGCATGGGTAGAACCTCCGTCAGGGCCCGGGTCCCACTAGCTACTAAATCGGGTTAGTAGAGCATTGTCGCAGTGTATGAAAAATCTTTTTCTCTTCAATGTCAATAGTATTGCGCGTGATGTGCCCCAACATCGCGCTTGCTACCCCGATTCGGTTTGTGCGAGACTGCGCATCGTGACGACAAAGAAGACGGGCAAGGGCGCCGCGCGGTCCGTGCGCATGGGGCCCAAGCCGGTGAGCCTGAAAGAATTGGCGGAGCACCTGGGACTTTCGCCCGCCACTGTATCGCTGGTCATTAATCGCTCCCACGTTGCCGACTCCATCCCCCAGGAAACAAAAGACAGAATTTTTGCCGCCGCCGGCAAGTACAAATACCGCCCGAATTTTTTTGCCCGCTCCTTGCGCGCCCAGCGCAGCTTTACGATTGGAGTCATCGTTCCCGAAGTCAGCGATGGCTACTCTGCATCGGTGATGAGCGGTGTGGAGGACTATCTCCTGCAAGAAGGGTATTTCTACTTTGTTGTAAGCCACCGGCACCGCGCTGATCTGATTGATGAATACCCCAGACTCTTCCTGGAGCGCTCCGTAGACGGCCTGATCGCTGTCGACACCCCCTGGACTCTCTCGCTTTCCGTGCCGGTGGTCACCGTGTCAGGCCATAACCAGGTGAAGGGCGTAACCAACATCGTTCTGGACCATGTGCAGGCCGCGGAAGTCGCGCTCAAGCATCTTTTTCAGCTTGGTCATCGCCAGATCGCCTTCATCAAAGGGCAGGAGTTCAGCTCCGACACCGAAGTGCGCTGGGCAAACATCGAAAGAGCTGCCCGACAACTGGGCCTGTCGATTTCCCGGGCGCTTGTCTCTCAGTTGCAAGGGGACTCTCCATCTCCCGAGCTTGGATATGAGGCCACCAAGAAGTTGCTGGCATCGCACAAGCCATTCACCGCACTGTTTGCCTTCAACGACATTTCGGCAATGGGCGCCATCCGCGCACTGCGCGAGGCCAAGTTGCGTGTTCCCGACGACGTCTCCGTGGTGGGCTTCGATGACATACAGAGCGCCGCCTACCAAAATCCCGCGCTGACCACCGTGCGTCAACCGCTGCGGGAAATGGGGAGAATCGCGGCGGAAACTCTGTTGCGTCGCATCCGGCGCTCGGGATCGGATTCGCACGGCGGCGAGACCATGGTCGAACCCAAACTGATCATCCGCGAGACAACCTGCCAGGCTACCAACGGCGTCCGTCCCAAATACCGAACCTTGCCCAAAGCACGCCCGTGAAGCTGCACTCGTCGCAGTTTCCCGAGAAGGGTGTCTCCGGTATCACACTGGAGCCCCTGCCGCCCCAAAGCGCGTTGATCCGCTGAACAAAATCGTTAAGGTGGCATTCTCCAAGAACTCCCTCCCGCTACAACACATAGCCGCGCCGTCCTGTATGAAAACAATGCGCTTGACTGTGGAAAATCGCCTGTGCTATAAGCGCCCTGAATGCTACTAAATCGCTTTTGTAGCGTTTTAGTGAGCTTGGTACTTGGAAACACTGAAGTCTGAGCAACACAGGGGGCGTCAATGAGCCAATCCACTTCTGCCACACTCCGCGCCGTTTCGACGGTCGCCTGCATCATCTTTTCCACCGTCATGGCCCATGCGCAATATCGCGCCTCCATTCAGGGCGCAGTGACTGACGCCCAGGGCGCAATCGTCTCGGACGCAACGGTCGTGCTGACTGACCAGGAAACCAATCGTGTGTTGCAGACAACGACGAACTCAGCCGGCGTTTACAACTTCAATGCGCTTCCCCCGAGCAAATACAACTTGACCGTGGATAAGGGCGGGTTCAAGAAGTATGTCGCCAAGGATCTTCCGATCATCGCCGAGCAGGCCAACGCCTTCAATGTGCGACTCGACGTCGGTGGCGCCGCTGAAACCGTGACTGTGAATGGCGATGCCGTTCCCCTGATTGACACCGAAACGTCCAACCTTAGCGGTACCGTGAACGCCCAGCAGATTCAGAGGCTTCCGTCCTACGGCCGCGATGTCTTTCAACTCCTTCAGCTTGCGCCGGGAGCGTTTGGTGATGGCTCCCAGTCTGCCGGGGGTGGAACCTCAAGCTTGCCCGGAGCGTCGATGGGTGGCAGCGGCAGTACCGATGGTGTCTTCAAGATCGAGAATGGCGGCCAGATCACTGCAAACGGTGCTCGGACCGGCAGCAACAATTACCAGATCGACGGCGTCGGAACTACCAGTGTCACCTGGGGTGGTGCATCCGTCATCACTCCGAACGAGGACTCCGTCAAGGAAGTAAAAATCCTTACCGATAACTACGACGCAGAGAACGGCAGATACGCCGGAGCGCAGGTTCAGGTCATCTCGCAAAACGGCACGAACAACTACCACGGAAGCGTGTTCTTCAAGGTGCATCGGCCCGGTTTGGACGCCTTTACAAAGTACAACGGTTATAACAGCAACAATGTGGGTTGCGTGGCGCCATGCGGCAACGTGCGTGACGATGGCCGCTTCAATGATTTGGGCGGGTCAGTCGGAGGGCCAATCTGGAAGAACAAGATCTTCGCCTTCTTCTCGTATGAAAGGCTGACGAACAAGGGACAGCAGACGACCAACGGCGGCTGGTATGAGACGCCGCAATTCCGCGGCTTGGCGGCTTCCGGAACCAACGCTGCCTCGTTTCTTAACTTCAAAGGGGTTGCTCCGAATGGCGGAGCCATAGTCGACCAGACTTGTGGCTTCATCAATCTGACAGAAGGCGTGAACTGCCACTTCATCGCCGGGCAGGGACTGAATTTGGGATCTCCGCTGACTGCTCCTATTGGCACTTCTGACGGTGGTTTCAACGGTGCTCTTGACCCTGGCACCGGCGGAGACGGGCTAGGTGGCCCAAACAACCTGACGGATGTTCCAGACATCGCCTTTTATCAAGGCACCATTCAACCGAATGACAATAGCCACATTCAGTACAACGGCCGCCTGGACTTCAACGTCACCAGCAAGGACTTGGTCGCGTTCAGCATTTATCACGTGCCGAACACCAGCGTGGGCATCAACGGAAACGGCGACCGGCTGATGAATCTGTTCAACAGCAACTACCTCAACCATGCGGAAACAGTGCTTTGGGACCACACCTTCAGTTCCAGTCTGATCAATGAAGTGCGCGTGAATTCTTCGGGTTGGATGGAGAAAGATCTCTCCGCAAATCCCAAAGCCCCGTGGGGCCTGCCCCAGGTCAGCTTTGGCGCTACGGGCGGCATCACTCTCCAAGGATACGGAATCGGTTCGTTCAATGGCTTTGACCAGTGGACCTACGCCGCCAAGGACGTACTCACCAAAGTTCATGGCGCGCACACCATGAAGATGGGCGGGGAGTTCACGCGTCTGCTCTCCGTCGACGCTCCATTCTGGTCCGATCGTCCCGGCTACTCGTTCAATAACATTTGGGACTTTCTTAACGATGCTCCCGCCTCCGAGAGCGCGCAGTTCGATCCTCAAACTGGCGTACCCTCTGCCCTCCGCAAGGACCTCAAATCGACGATCGCGGGTCTTTTCTTCCAGGACAACTGGAAGGTGAAGCCGAACTTGACGGTGACCCTCGGAATGCGCTGGGAGTACTTTGGCCCGATATCAGAAAAGAAGGATAAGTTGGCGACCGTTGTGCTCGGCAGCGGGCCAGGGCTCTTTACCGACATGAGAGTGCGCACGGGAGGTTCCCTGTTCACCGCGCAGAAAGGGAACTTCGGTCCCCAACTCGGTCTTGCCTGGAGTCCGCGTTCGCTGGTCGGACACGACTTCAGCAACCGGCTTGTGATTCGCGGCGGGTTTGGAATTGCCTACAACGGCATCGCCCAGTCGAATTCACTGGACGGCCGTTTCAATCCGCCATTCGTGAGCAATGGCCAGTCTTTTTCCGGCAGTCAGGTTCTTTACATCAATAGCTTCCCATCGGACGTCACAAATCCCAACGGGTACGCGTCGAATCCGAATGCCATTCAGACATTTGGCAGCAACAATCTTCCGGTCGGACCCTGTCCTCCCAGTTGCACAGACTTGACCGCATTTCCCGCCAAGTGGCCTACCACGTATGACTACCACTACAACCTGGAGGCAGAGTACGATCTGGGTCATCAATGGGTAGCTTCAGTGGGATATCAAGGCAGTCTGACGCGGCACCTGACTGACCACTACAACCTTTACAATCCTGCATCGGTAGTAGGCACCCCGTTTAACCCTGTCGTCCACGGAGTCACGTTGTATGCGGACGATGGGAGTGCGCACTTCAACGCTCTTCTGCTCGAGGCGAAGCACCAATTCAGCCAGTCGTTCATGTTCGACACACAATACCGGTTCAGCCACGCGGTCGACCCCGGATCCAATGCATACGCGGGGCCGTTTAATCAGTGGAACTTGGCATCCGGCTATGGCACCGCCGACTTCGACAGTCGCCACGCATTCAAGGTGTTTGGCGTGTGGTCCCCGACAATCTTCCGCGGCAGCCGTTCGTGGATGGAAAAGGTTGCGGGTGGATGGAGCATCTCCGGAATTCTAAACGCCCACACCGGCTTCCCTTGGACGCCACAGTATTCTTACGGCGAACTTAACGGGGGATTCGATCCGGTTTTTTCTTTCGGTAAGGGCGCGGGCGGTTCGTCAAGCGATGCGGGCGCCGGCACGATTCTTCCGGTAAGTTATTCCGGCGGATTCAAGCCGAATTTCCGCAGCAGTGTCGACACTGTGAATGGCGCATCATTTTTCACGGCTCCCACCGTCGTCCCCGGTACGTTATTCCAGTGTCTCTTCCCCAACCCTTCGCCGACGGACTGCCCCAGCGGGCAGCAGCCTCTTGGCCCGATTCCGGCAGCGGCGGGCATTGCCCGCAATTCATTCCGTGGTCCGGGCTACTTTGATGTCGATGCAACTCTCAGCAAGTCGTTTGGGTTGCCGAACATGAAAGTATTGGGTGAAGGAGCAAAGCTCGAGATCCGCGCCAATTTTTACAATTTCTTCAATAAACTCAATCTCACAAATCCTCAGAATCACGTCTTGGACTCGCACTTCGGTGAGGCCCAGAACGCTCTGGGGGCTCGCACAATTGAGTTGCAAGCGCGGTTTAACTTCTAACTCTGCCGGAGGTGAAGGCCGATGCGCCGCGCCTCCGCTTTGGTCGGGAGAAATGGCTGCCAACGAGAGTTTCATCCCTGATGAAGCTGACTCGTTGGCAGCTTCGCATTTAGACTATTCGAGTGCTCGCGTCCTCTTCCTACGTTCCAACCTGGCTCAAAACCTGCCGTTCTGCCGACTCCTTAGGCGGACTGCAGCGTCTCCTGGTCTTGTCGGTCGCCGCCGTTCTATGTTTCTTCCCTGACAACGCCCACTCACAAACGAAGCCCCCTTCAACGAGTTTTGCCGCTCTTTCCAAGCAAGCAGCCGAGGCGCGCGACTCCGATCGCCTCGAAGAAGCAGTGGCACTCTACACCAGAGCGCTGGCGCTACAACCCAAGTGGGCGGAGGGTTGGTGGTCGCTGGGCACTCTGCAGTACGACCAGGACCATTACGCGAAGGCTGCCGTCGATTTTGAGAAACTGCTCGCACTCCAACCGAAAAACGGCACTGCGCACGCCATGCTCGGCCTGTGCGACTTCGAACTCGGCCGCGATCAACTCGCGCTCCAGCACATTCAAAAAGGCAAGAATATAGGCCTTACCAAGGATACGGGACTCTGGAACGTGGTTCTCTATCACGAGGGCATTCTGCTGCAAAGGAAGGGCAGCTTTGAGGCCGCGCAGGAGACACTCGAAGGGTTGTGCTTGGGAGGCGTTCAAGGTGACGAGGTGGCAAATGTACTAGGGATGGCGTTGTTGCGCTTGACCACCAAGAGCCCTCCTCCGCAAGGGGCAGCGGATGCAGCAGTCGTGACGCGTGTTGGCCGAGCCGAGTGTCTGGCTGGCCAAAAGAAGTACGACGACGCCCGACTAAGCTTCGAGGAATTGGTAAAGGAATACCCGACCTATCCCAACCTCCACTACGCCTTCGGACTCTTTCTCCTGGAACTTCGTGATGTGCCCGGCAGCGTGGACCAGTTCAAGGAGGAGATCAAGAACAACCCCAACCACGTCCTCGCGCGACTACGGATTGCCGCGGTTCTTTACAAGGAGGATTCTGCGGCGGGGATTCCGTACGCCGAGGAGGTCATCAAACTCGATCCGCGACAGGGGTTTGCTCACTATCTTCTTGGCCTGCTCCTGCTCGATTCTGGAAACTACGAGAGAGCTCTTCCAGAGTTGGAGATCGCGCAGAAGTCCTTCCCGCGGGAAGCAAAGCTCTACTTTGCCCTGGGCACTGCGTATTCGCGCGCTGGCCGCAAGCAAGACGCGGCTCGCGCGCGGTCGACCTTCGGGCGTTTGACCAAAGAAGGGCCAAATTCGTCTGTTGTCACCGATGAGTCAGATGTGCGCGGCGTCGTCCAGGGGAAGATGGGAGCTGACGAAGGCGCTCCGCCGCCCCGGTGAGTCTCTACTTTCGTGGTTCGTCCACGGTCATCACCCGATCCACCGCGACGTCGCGCAGAATCTGCTTGATTCCACTTGGCCACCGGATCTCCATTTCCTTGATGTGCTCGTTTCTTCCCAGACCGAAATGCACGCGGCTGTCGCTGGAGGAAGCGTAGCCCACCGCTGTGGTCACTTCGTTCCATTGTGACCGCCCGTCTTCGGTGGTGATGTGGATCTGTGCGCCGATGCCCATGCGATTGCTCTTGCTGCCCACCAGCTTCAGAAGGATCCAGTGGTTGCCGGTGTCAGAGATATTGTGCAGAAGCTTGACCGGTCCGCCCAGCACCGAGACCACCGCATCCACCCGGCCGTCGTTGTCGAGATCGCCAAAAGCAACACCGCGATGCGGAGCTTCCAGCTTCAAATCCGGTCCTGCCGTTTCACTGACTTCCTCGAACTTACCGTTCCCGAGATTTCGGAATATGGAATTCGGTTCCGGAAAACGCCGTGTCGGGATAAGTTCGTTGATGTTGTCGACGACATTGGAACGAGCCACAAACAGGTCCTTCCAGCCATCGTTGTCG
>JADGNQ010000343.1 GCA_017883385.1 Candidatus Sulfotelmatobacter sp. | reverse complement strand
CGGTCACCGCTGGATCACTCAGGACCGTTTCCTCCACCGGATTGGCAATTACGCCGACCTCGATAAGAATTGCAGGACCTCGCGCCGTCGCAAGCACGGCAAGCTGGTTATTCGTGAATATTCCGCGATCCCAATCCAATACGGGACGGTTCTCACCGTAGACCGCATCGGCATGGTAATGAGACGGCTGGAATCCTGCGTTGAGCATTTGGTCAGCGATAAGCTTGGCGCATCGAACACTTTCCTCAAAATCTGTATTTCGCTGTGACACCCAAAGGGAATAACCCTTGAACCGCGGATCTTTTACCGGCCTGTACCGCTGCTTGACCGAATCATGGTGGATGCTAATAAACAGTCGGTCCAACTTGGCTTGGGCAGTTCTCACGACAAGCGAGCCGATTCTGCCAGAGTCGTTGATGATATGGCTGCTGACTCCGACAGTTCCAAGACTCTGCGCCAGTGCCCGGACGAACTTGCGGTTGAAGTCAAATTCCGAAACTCCGCTTTCGCTGATGGTGCCTGGCTTTGCCAGCGTATGCCCGGTGTCGATCGCTATTTCTGCCGCGTAAGAAAATCCTGTACTAAATAACGCGACCAGAGCAAGAAGCCGTCCCATGTTCTACGTGCCCTACGTGTTTCGGGGCACAAAGAATAGCGCCTTTGTGAGCTATGCGCCGTCAAAGCCCGGCCATTGGAGTTGCAATATCGAAGAGACGTTTACGGTGAACTCTGCCGCCTCGTCAAAATGCACGACTGGTTCCCTTAATCGACCAAGAAGGCGGTGGGCAAGGCGATTGCGAAGGAACCCGCCACCAACAACGCTCGCGAATCGTCGAGGCTCTACGGCCGAGTAGCCGCTTTCGGTGCGTATGGGCGCCGCCGCTCCCGGCCAACTGCCGACGTTCGCAGTTCGCTGAGAATAGTGAAATGAACGTCAGCAGCACCCCCGACAGCTGACGCTCAAAGAACCATCCTCAATGAGTGTTCGTCGGCCGAAGGCGACATCGGTCTGTATATTGCGAACGGCCGCTGCGCATGCGAGACCGGATATCGGGTCGGTCAGCGCCTTCGAACGACCGCTGTTCATCGCAACGACTGCGGACTATCGACCCCTATGCATAGATCTCAACTAGGCGTAGTTATGTTGAGAAGAAAGACGCCGGCCGCTGCGGCGGGGCGCATCAGGAGGCGGCGCGTTCTTTACATAGTTAAAGCGACTGTAAGAACCGCATGAGCAAGTCCGGAGCGCGGAACCGTCGCATCCTGGTATCGTTCATCGAAGAAATTTCTCTAAAGCAGACGGTAGGGCGCTTTCAGCGTATGCTGTTTTCCTATATGGCGGCGTGCTGCTTTTCACCGTAGTTGGAAATTGCCAAAAATGGCACGCCCACGACGAAACGCCAGACGCAGAGCGGCTTCCAGCGCATCGCACTTCGCCAAGTTAGGGAGCAGACGGCGAAGTTAGGGCGCAAAACTGTTGGCCTATATCAAGTGTTTTATCAAATTTCATATCTCCGCTCCCGACCAGACATGAACCGTATCGGCGCTTTCATCACCGTTCTCAGCTTTCTCGGCGGCTGCGCTTCACGCGAAGCGATGAACGCAGTCGATCTCGATCCAGGCCAGCTACCTCCACCGGACATTACCCTTAACATTCCCGGCCTCGGCCCCTGCACTGATAATCCAGATCGAAGCTTACGCTTTGATTCCAGCCAGCCGGTCAATGTGCTGGTGCATGGCTGCTTCGGCTCATCCGGCGAGTTTCGCGGCCTCGCCCAGGTGCTGGCCTTTCACGGACAACAGTCGGCCTGTTTTACCTACGATGACCGCGCCAAGCTCACGCATAGTGCTACTGATCTGAGACGCGCAATCAAGCAGCTCGCCGAACAATCCCGTATGCCACAGATAACTGTAATTGGTCACAGCATGGGTGCACTGATAGCACGCAACGCGCTGACCGAATCTCCGGCCACAGCACCACTAGGCGATCCAGTCAATTTTCGTTTGGTGACGATCTCCGGTCCCTTTGCCGGGATCGAGTCGGCTCGAACATGCGGCAAGGTCTGGTTGTACCCGCTCACGCTGGGGTTTGTGCCGTTGAGCTGCTACTTGACTACTGGCCCGAAGTGGGCAGATATAACATACTCTTCGCGCTTCATCCGCGAGCCTGGGGCATTGGCTCGGCAAGTCATCAGCTACCTGAAGATCGACACCGACGAGCGTGGCACTTGCCGACGCGAGGAGGGCGGGCGCTGCGTAGAGGACGACAATGTTTTCTCGCTGGCCGAGCAGCGTAATTCATTGGTAGAAACCGATTCGCGGTTCAGGCGAGTGGAGGTGAATGCAGGACATGTCGAGATCGTTGGCGATAAGCGCGCAGCCCCGAAAAAACTGATCGCGATCTTGCAGGATCAGGGCGTACTCCGCCCAACCGCGCCAGGGCGCTTGTCGGCTTTCAGCCTACTGCTCACGCGGATATACCAGGATGATGAATTGCAATAACGGGCCACATTGAAGAGTCGCTCAGGACCGTGATATCAGGCAGGTCTGGGCGAAACTGCTAGCATTGGGAAAACCTGAGTTCATCTACGATGAGGATTGAATCAATTTACTGCGCACATCCTATACCTGACCCGTCGCTCACGCCGACATCCCCGGCAAGCCGGGTTCTGCCACTTAGCTTCACGTTGAACATCCGCATTTCGAATCGATCTACTTCCGCTCAGGGTCGATAGAGTGTGAGTAGCGCTTCTTGATAAGCAGCCGCTCGAATTCTTCGCCCCGATTTTTCGTCTGGAACCGTCGGGCGGCAGCAACGATCCATATTGCCGCCTTTCGTCAACTCGCCAACAAAACAAATCGGGGGTAGCAAATCCGAGCGGCAGCTATCGATAACCGCCACTCACCCTATCGACCCAAGGCGGAAGTAGCCCAGATCGAAAAACGGCCACTCGCGTTCCTACTCGATCACCTTGTCCGCGCTTATTAGGAGCGATTGTGGAATGGTAAGGCCCAATGCCTTCGCAGTCTTGCGGTTGATGAACAATTTGAATATCGTTGGTTGCTCTACCGGTAAATCTCCGGGCTTTGCGCCTTTGATGATCTTGTCCACATAGGTTGCAGCGCGCCGGAAAATGTCGGTGAAACTCGGTCCGTAGCTCATCAGACCGCCGGCCTCCGCGTATTCCCCATTCTCAGAGATGGATGGCAGCCGATTTTTCGCTGCCAGTTCTACGATTTGGCGCACTCGCTGAACAAACAATGAGTCAATTTGCACGATGACCGCCCCGGTCTTTTCCTTAGCCATAATGAAAAATGCGTTCTCGATCTCCTGCGCGGTCCGTGCTTCCACCGGTAGGATTTTCTCGCCATTAAACCTTTGTGCTGCCGTCTGAATGCTCTTTAGTGCCGTGGCATGGACCGGGTTGGTAGGATTCATTAGAACAGACACCCTGGAAAGGCCGGGCACGATACCGAGTAACATCTCCAATCCCTTGGGACTGGTTTCGTCGATGATGAGCGAAAGCCCGGTGATGTTGCCTCCGGGGTGCGCCAGGCTCTTGACGAAACCGCTGCCAACCGGGTCGCCAGCGCTGCCTATGACGATTGGAATTGTAGTAGTAGCTTTCTGCGCCGCACTAGCGGCAGCCGTCCCGTTGGTCACAATGACATCCACTTTCATCCGCACCAATTCCGCCGCCAAGCTTGGAAGCCGCTCGGCCTTACCATCTGCAAAGCGCCACTCGATCACGAAATTTCTTCCCTCGT
>JADGNQ010000342.1 GCA_017883385.1 Candidatus Sulfotelmatobacter sp. | reverse complement strand
CCGCCGAACTCGAATCGCATGGCGGAGAGCAGCTTGTCTCCGAAGTCTTCCTCGCCTCTCGATGCGAACCGCTGGTAAAGCGCGGCGCTCAAGACCGGAGCCGGAGCCCCTTCGTCGATGGCGGCGGCAATCGTCCATCGGCCCTCCCCGGAGTCGGACACCTGGCCTGAGAACTTGGAGAGATCGGGCTGCCCGAATAATGCGATGGCGGTCAGGTCCAGCAGCCACGAGGCGACCACACTGCCACGACGCCAAACCTCGGCGACGTCGCCTAGATTGAAGTCATATTGATAGAACTCCGGGTTGCGTAGGGGCGTCGTCCCGGCATCGCCGGTCAGGCTGTTCTTGCCGACGTTGGCATGCCGCAGGACGTTAAGTCCTTCGGAGTCCGAACCGGATCTCAAGGCCGTCACTTCAGGCGTCCCGCGTCCGAGCCGCCTTCACCGCGGCATCGTGCCGGCCCGCCGCTCCCTTCGTGCGCACCGACTTCTGGGCGGCACCGCGCCGATTTGCGCTCCCCCGCCGTTGCGCGCTGCTGTGGGCTTGGCGCGAAAGCGCCTCATGCGACGCCGCCGCCGTGCCCTCGCCCTCCAGGGCTTGGTGCGCCGCCCGCGATCGCGTGGGATTCGGCTTGCGACCGGTCGCTTGCAGCGGCTTCTTCCCCGGCGGGGGTGGCAGCTTCACCCCCGCCCGCCTCGCCTTGGATAGTCCGATGGCGATCACCTGCTTGGCCGAACGCGCCCCGTGTTTGCCTTCGCGAACGTGCTCGATCTCTTGGCGCACATATTCACCTGCCTGCGCCGATGGAGATTGGGCTTTTCGCGCCTGCCGGGTAGCGTTCTTCGCCGGCATCGCCTACCGTCCACCGCTGCCGCTCAGCGTGATTACTTCCGGTCTTCCCAATAGGGAGTGACGCCGTAGTACCGGGACACCTCAGATCCCCAGGTGGTATCGGCCATATTGGGCCAATTGTCTTTGTCGAATCCAGGAGCGTTCTCCAGTTTTGTCTTGTCCACGTTGAGGATGAAGCACTTCTTGTCCTCGTCCACCTTGAGCGCACTCCACGGCACCGCGAACAGCTTGTTTCCCATGCGCAGAACTCCGCCGAAGGACAGCACGGCGTAGGCAACCCTGCCGGACGGGATGTCGATCATGAGCTCATCGAGTTTGCCAAGGTCCTCACCCGCCGCGTTCCGCACGCTGTCGCCAGCCAGTGTGCTCGCCGCCAGGACGCGCCGATACTTCTTGTCGGGATCTGTCTGCTTGATCTTTTCTTGTTGCATAGAATTGCTCCTTTATCCTCCTGGAGCGTTGCACCTTTGAGGCCTATCGAGCTTCGCGTGCGCAGCGGTGCGGTTCGTTACGTTCGACGGGCCGGGAAGACGATTTGCCGGGGTGTATACATCCATAAACCGGCACCGCGCTGCCCAGGGTGCAGAGAATTGTCCACGCGAAGAGCATTATTTGCACGATGGATTCTCCGGCCATCTCAGGATGCTCTTTCCGAATCGGCAGCGCCCCGGAGACCCGTTGCGGGCATTTCCGTTCTCTGTGCCCTGGCTTCCTCCGGGATCCGGGGGCTTGCTGGAAGGACGGCCGCCAGGACGGCCAAGCGTAGTCCTCGATCAGTCAAACTGGCCCCGAACGGCGCCCCAGGAGATCGCTCCCCTGCACTCCACGTCACATCTACGGGCCGGATTACGCCCAAAATCATAGAAGTGCCTGTGATCTAAGCGATTTCTTTAGGATCAGAACCTGAGCGAGGAACTGATCGTTTATCATCCCGGAGGGGCCTTTCGCTACTTTCATATATGTCTCCGGAAATCGAACGGACGCTTGCGCTTTTATCTAGGTCCGGTTGTGCCTTGCTCCGCCATCGAAAGCCGGCGGATGCTTTCGGTACTCTGTGGCGAGGGCGACGGCCGCGGCAGCAACGTGCGCGGCCTGCCTCTTAACCTCTGTTGCCTTTTCGTACCTGGCCTTGTCGAAGGCCATCTCCTCATTGGGATTCGCCGCAGCGCCCACGTACCAAGGATCTGCATGGAAGAATCCGTAGTCGCTGAAGCCGTCCCAAAGGGACCACGCTACGGACTCGATATAGCTCAGCGGGCTCGCCTTCGGCTTCGCAATGGTCTTGAGTTCATTGTTCTGGTCCTTGCTGGCAATAAAGTAGGCCGCCACGCGCCCCCAAGTCCGGGGATCGTAAGGCAGATCCTTGCCGAGCTTAGTGCTCAGGGCGAGACAGCGGTCGCGCCAATCGGCGTCCTTCTCACGGTATTGGGCCGGTGCCACAAAGAACCCGCCATCCAGCGAAATCAGCCGATCGGCGAAGAGTTTCAAGCGACTCGACATCGCAGACTGATTGACGCCAGTAGAGCAGAACATGACGTCGCAGCTCAGTACAAGCGGATAAAGCTCCTGCATGGGGTCCAGCGGAAAGCAATTACAGGGGAAGCCACAGAGAGAGCTGGTCGTCGAATAACAGCAATTGCATGGCGAAATATTATAGTCGCGGAGTCGAATTTCCGTGATCTCGTACTTCTCATCGCCTTCGAACTGCCGGACCGCAGACTTGAGCAGGAATTGACTGTTTGAGAATTCGTGCGCGAGACTCTTGAAGCTCGACCTGCCAGAGCCGTGTACCAACAGAATATGGAGCTTCCTGTCCTTGGCTTCGTGCTTCCTGATGGCTGCACGGCATCGCTGAACATTACGTGCATGGGCGCGCTTCGCGTCCGCGGGGTCGACATAGTCGAACCACTCGCCGTACGCGATTTGTTTGTATTCTTTGACGGTCATATCGCGTAGCTGACGTCCCGAGTGTCGACACCAGTTTCACCCTCGACGCTGATTTTCTTATGACTACTTCGAAACTTCGTGCGGCTTATGGCGCCAAAACCAATGCCGGTGAGGATATCCAAGCCCGGCTTGAAGAACGTGTTCGAGTACTGAAATTTCCGGAACGGCTCGATCTTTTTGCCGGCACGCTTGGCAAGTCGTGAAGTGGCCGTAGTGTCTAACCCCTTTCAACCAGCATTTTCAGTTTGGGTTACCAGTCAGTTCGCAAGTATACACCAAATTGCTTCTGCGTGGACGTGTGAGATCTGGTCGTGTGAGATCTGGTTCGGGTCCTCTGCCTTGGGCTCCTCCCGGCCACGCCGAAGAGCCAAAACTCCGTTCAAAGGGCGCGAGCCACTCCGCTGCGCTCCGTGATCCTTCCCGCCTGGGGGTTGAAAAAGTAGTTGGCCGGTTTCGCCCGCTAGAGCCAGTCCTCGCGCCCCTGTGATGCAGCGTCCCGGCGCCGCGGCTTCTGAGTCCCCAACGGCAGGCCGCGCTGCCCGTCACCAACGCCAGGCGGCCAGGACGTGCAAAGCCGTTTCGACCAGTTCCCTTGGATTCATCGACCGTCTCCTGGCCTGTTCAATATTTTAGGCCTGAATGTATTTTTCTGTACAGGGGCTGCCAGTCTTATGGTTCCTATTCTTGTTACGGTCTTCTATTCTTGGGGAGATCGTTCCAAGGGGGGCCCCGACCGGGAGTCCAGCTAGAAATCCCGGCTCGACTCCCACAGCATTCACTACGAGACTCGGGGGCTAACGGACGTCGACCGATGCCGGGAACCGAGGTGGTACCGGACATGGCGAGGAGTCAATTTTTACCCCGCCAAGAACATCGCGATGGCGGCGGCAGTCATCACCGCCGCGGCCAGCCATCCCACCAATTTGAGCAGCGGCGGGTTCACCAGGTCACCCATCACGGAGCGGTCGGTGGTCAGG
>JADGNQ010000162.1 GCA_017883385.1 Candidatus Sulfotelmatobacter sp. | reverse complement strand
CGGCTGGGCAGTCCCTTGAAGAACCACACGTGCGAGCACGGAGACGCCAGCTCGATGTGGCCAAGGCGTTCGCGACGGACTTTCGAGAGCGTAACTTCCACGCCGCACTTGTCGCAGATCACGCCGCGGTGCTTCATGCGCTTGTACTTGCCGCACAGGCACTCCCAGTCGGTGACCGGTCCGAAAATGCGGGCGCAGAACAATCCATCGCGCTCCGGTTTGAAGGTGCGGTAGTTGATGGTCTCGGGCTTGGTGACTTCACCGTGCGACCAGCTCCGGATTTTTTCCGGAGACGCCAGGCTGATGCGGATGGCGTCGAAGTCAGCGATCACATTGGCCATTTCAAAAGGGCTCGAACGAAACAAGGTGTTCCTCCGCTTCCTGCGGTTCTCACGCGTCCGCTGACGGAGCTCTGAAACAAGTTCTCAGTTCTCGGTTCTCAGTTCTCAGTTAGAACCGAGTGGAACCCTAGCCTTTCATGCGGCATTGAGCTCGGATGCCGCAGTGGCCGTAATTCAAAGTCTATTAAGGCGCTCTCAAGCTCCCGGCTTCAGTTCGGTGTTGCTGAGAACTGAAAACCGGGAACTGAGAACTCGCTTTTAGTCTGCTGCCACGCTGGCCGTGGGCTTTTTCTCGCCTGCCTTGATCAGTTCCACATCGAGGCAGAGCGACTGCAGCTCGCGGATCAGCACGTTGAACGATTCGGGTACGCCGGGCTCCATGGCGGCTTCGCCCTTGACGATGGCCTCGTAAATTTTGGTGCGGCCGTATACGTCGTCGGACTTTGCCGTCAGCAGCTCCTGCAGGATGAACGCCGCGCCGTAGGCTTCCAGCGCCCAGACTTCCATTTCTCCGAAACGCTGTCCACCGAACTGCGCCTTGCCGCCCAGAGGTTGCTGGGTGATGAGCGAGTACGGACCGATGGACCGCGCGTGAATCTTGTCGTCCACCAAGTGCGACAGCTTCAGCATGTAGATGTAGCCCACGGTGACCGGCTGTTCGAAGACCTCTCCGGTCATGCCGTCGCGAAGCGTCGTTTTGCCCGAAGTCGGCAGACCGGCGTGTTCGAGCAGCGCCTTGATCTCGCCTTCCCTCGCGCCATCGAACACCGGCGATCCCATGAACACGCCCTTGGCCAGGGTTGGCGCCACGGATTCCAGTTCGTCGTCGGACATCTCCGAAATGATGTCAGCCAACTGCGAGTCTTTGAACAACGCCTTCAACTCGCGCCGGATGGCTTCGGTGCGCGTGTTCTCCTTGAGCAACTGCGTGATCTTCTCGCCGAGAACGAAGCCAGCCCATCCGAGGTGGGTTTCGAGAATCTGTCCCACGTTCATACGGGAAGGCACGCCGAGCGGGTTGAGCACGATTTCCACGGGCTGTCCGTCTTCGAGGTACGGCATGTCCTCTTCCGGCAGAATGCGGGCAATGACGCCCTTATTGCCGTGACGGCCGGCCATCTTGTCACCGACACTGAGCTTGCGCTTCATGGCGATGTAGACCTTGACCAGCTTGATCACGCCCGGAGGCAATTCGTCGCCCTTGGTGAGTTTTTCTTTCCGCTCGTTGACAATCTTTTTCAGGACATCGATCTGACGCGAGGTCATCTCCTCGATCTCGTCGATCTGCTCATTCACTCGCGGATCCTTGTCGGCATACTTGATGCGCTTCAAGTTGCGAGTGGAGATGCGCTCGATCTCGTCACGAGTGAGGATGTTGCCCTTGGTCAGAAGGCGCTTATTGGTACGCTCGTCGTGCAGATCAGCCTGCACTTCCTTGCCGCCCAGGATGTTCTCCAGGCGTTTCAGGCGCTCGTCGGTCAGAATCCGGATCTCGTCCGAAAGGTTCTTTTCCAACTTAGCGATCTGCGTGCCTTCGATGGCCTTGGCGCGCTCGTCCTTTTCCTGGCCCTTGCGCGAGAAGATTTTCACGTCGACGATGACGCCCTCGATGCCCGGCGGGCAGTAGAGGGAGGCGTCGCGCACGTCGCCGGCCTTTTCGCCGAAGATCGCGCGCAGCAGTTTTTCTTCCGGCGTGAGCTGGGTTTCGCCCTTGGGCGTGACTTTGCCCACCAGGATGTCACCCTGCTTGATGCTGGCGCCGATGCGAATCACGCCGGCTTCGTCCAGGTTACGCAGCATGGACTCGCTGACGTTGGGGATGTCGCGCGTGACTTCTTCGGGACCGAGCTTGGTGTCGCGGGCTTCGATCTCGTACTCCTCGATGTGAAGCGAGGTGTAGTAGTCCTCTTTCACCATCTTCTCGGAGACGAGGATCGCGTCTTCGAAGTTGTACCCGCGCCACGGCATGAAGGCGACGAGGACGTTCCGACCCAGAGCCAGCTCGCCGTGATCGGTGCAGGGACCGTCAGCGATGATCTGTCCCTTCAGTACCCGCTCGCCCTTTTTCACCACCGGCTTCTGGTTGATGCAGGTGTTCTGGTTCGAGCGCTTGAATTTGGTGAGCTGGTAAATGTCGCTACCCACCTCACGCGACAACTGCGTGGGATGGTGTTCGCCTTCGACGCGCACAATGATGCGCTCGGAGTCGACCGAATCGATGATGCCGTTGCGGCGGGCGAGGACGACAGCGCCGGAATCGCGGGCGGTGACGCCTTCCATCCCGGTACCGACGATCGGCGCCTGCGCGCGGAGTAGCGGCACGGACTGGCGTTGCATGTTCGCGCCCATCAGTGCGCGGTTGGCGTCGTCGTGCTCAAGGAAGGGCACGAGTGATGCAGCCACGGAGACGAGCTGCTTGGGGCTGACGTCGACGTAGTCGACTTCATCGCGATGGACCAGGACGAAGTTGCCAGCCTTGCGGGCATTGACCAGTTCGGCCACGATCTTGCCCTTGTCATCGAGTTCGACGTTGGCCTGAGCGATCGTGTGACGATCTTCTTCCCAGGCGGAGAGGTAGAACGAGAACGGCTCAATCGTTGCCGGCTTCTTCCGCTTCTCTTTCAAGTCGTTGTTGATCTTCTCGATCTCATGCTTTTCCATGTGATCGCCGACTTTGTGGTCGCTGTCGCCAACGTTGACGACGGTGACGTAGTCGATGACGCGTCCGCCCTTGATTTTGCGATAGGGCGACTCGATGAAGCCGTAGTCGTTGATGCGGGCGTAGCAGCTCAACGACGAGATCAGGCCGATGTTCGGGCCTTCTGGCGTCTCAATCGGGCAGATGCGGCCGTAGTGCGTGGGGTGAACGTCGCGGACTTCGAATCCGGCGCGTTCGCGGGACAGACCGCCCGGCCCAAGGGCCGAGAGACGCCGCTTGTGCGTGATCTCGGAGAGCGGGTTGGTCTGATCCATGAACTGCGAAAGCTGGGACGATCCGAAGAATTCGCGGATCGCAGCCATCACCGGCTTGGCGTTGACCAGGTCGTGCGGCATGGCCGTGGACATTTCCTGGTACACGCTCATCTTTTCCTTGATGGCGCGTTCCATGCGGACCAGGCCGATGCGGAACTGGTTCTCCATCAACTCGCCGACCGCGCGAACGCGGCGGTTGCCGAGGTGATCGATGTCGTCGACCGAACCGATGCTCTTGCGCAGCTTCAGCAGGTACGCAATGGTGCCGTAGAAATCGTCCGGGTCGAGCGTGCGCTTGTCGAGGCTGGTGGCGTCCTGATTCTCGTGCAGCTTGATGTTGAATTTCAGCCGGCCCACCTTCGAAAAGTCGTACTTGCGCGGGTCGAAGAACATGCCATGGAACAGCGCCGTGGCCGTGTCGAGCGTCGGCGGATCGCCGGGACGCAGCTTGCGGTAGATTTCGATCAGCGCTTCCTGCGGAGTCTTCACCGAATCGCGCTTCAGGGTCTGGCTGATGACCGTGCCCACATCGTCGCGCTCGGGGAAGAACAGGCTCATTTCCACAACGCCAGAGTCGAGGATCTTCGAAACCTTGTCGGCGGTCAGCTCGGAGTTGGCTTCGAGCATGACTTCGCCGGTGGTGGTGTCGACGATGTCGCCGGCAGTCCACGCGCCTTCTAGGTCGGTGATGTCGACTTCGATCTCGGTGACCTTTGCCTTCTGAATGTCCTTCAGAATCTGGGCATTGATTTTGCGGCCGGAGTGCGCGATTTCGTCACCCGACTTGTTCTTGATGCTGTGGGCGAGCTTCATGCCCAAGAGATTCGTGGGCTTCTCGCTGGCCGGATCGAGCGTCCAGAAGAGCTTCTTGTCGCGGACCGCGATGCGGTCCGTGGTGTAGAAGGTCTTCAGAATATCTTCGCCGGAACGCAGGCCGAGCGCGCGCAGGAAGATCGTGCCCAGGAACTTGCGCTTGCGGTCGATGCGGACGTAGAGCACGTTTTTCTGGTCGTATTCGAATTCCACCCACGAACCGCGGTAGGGAATGATCTTTCCCAGGAAGTAAGTACGGTTGTTAGCGGTCTCGAAAAACACGCCGGGCGAGCGGTGCAACTGGCTGACGATGACGCGCTCGGTGCCGTTAATGATGAAGGTGCCGTTCTGCGTCATCAGCGGAACGTCGCCGAAGAAGACTTCCTGCTCCTTGATGTCGCGGATGGAGCGGTTGCCGGTCTCGGCGTCCTTGTCGAAAATGGTCAGCCGCATGGTGACCTTGAGCGGGGCGGAGTACGTCATGCCACGCTCTTCGCACTCGGCCACGTCGTATTTCAGTTGCAGTCCGACCGGGTCGCCGCACTTGTTGCAGAAGTCGGGCGTGTTGGCGTTGTAGGTGCCGCACTTGCCGCAAAGCACTTCGCCAGGATGGAACGGATCGGTGATAACTGTGGATCCGCAATTCTTACAAGTGGTGCGGAGGTGGTGCAGGCCCTTAAGGTGGCCGCACTTGCACTCCCAGTTACCAATGGCGTAATCAACGAACTCCAGCTGTGATACGTTGCGGAAGTCGGTGATGGGGAACACGGACTGAAACACCGCCTGCAAGCCGCCGTCTTCGCGCTCGCTGGGCAGTTTGTCCATCTGCAGGAAGCGGTCGTAAGAGCGCTTCTGAACCTCGATCAGGTTCGGGATCTGAATGGTGGCCGGAATCTTGGAAAAGTCAAAGCGTTTACGGAAGGCATTTTTCATCGTCAAGAGACTCCCAATCTCGGGCACAGCCGAAGGCCGCGCCAACCGCGGAAAGTGGGGCGCTTATCGCGCCGCGGTACTTACCAGTGCTTGGAACCTGAATAACATCGAACCTGAGTAGAGCAAGCGGAAAACACGATGGGGCGCCTGCAGGGACAGTCGTTCCCGCAGACGCCAACCGAGGCGTTTCGCCCTTTTTGATTTGAATTCTTTCGCGCCAGTTCTCCGGCCTGTTTCCGCTCCGCCTGCCCGCGGAGCAGCCCGCCAAAAACTTCCCTTGCGAGCCTAGCTCGCGATTGAGTGAGGCCAAGGGAAGCGACGTAATATAGATGCTAACATCGCCGCCCCGGCTTCACAACTAAGAACATACTACATTAACGATTTTGCACCGTTTCTGGTGCGCTTCGGGTTATGTGGAGCGGGCACTCCTGCCCGCTAGCCTTACCGATGCTGCCGGCAAGCGGGCAGGAGTGCCCGCGCTCCACACATGCCGCTATTTCACTTCAACAACAGCGCCGGCGTCTGTGAACTTCTTCTTGATGGTCTCCGCCTCTTCCTTGGAGACGCCTTCCTTCACGTTCTTTGGAGCTCCGTCGACCAGTTCCTTGGCTTCTTTCAAGCCCAGGCTGGTGACTTCGCGGACGGCCTTGATTACGTTGATCTTGTTGGCACCGACTTCTTTGAGGACGACGGTGAATTCGGTCTTTTCTTCCGCCGGAGCTGCTGCCGCCGCGCCGCCGCCGCCCGCCACCATGACCGGGGCCGCTGCCGCTGCCGACACGCCCAGACGCGATTCGAGCTTCTTGACCAGTTCTGCCGCTTCGAGCAGCGACAAACCTACGATGGATTCTTCCAACTGTTGCAGATCCGCCATATTATTTCTCCAGTGTGTTTTAGTCTTTTCGTAGAGACGCAACTTGCCGCGTCTCGCTTTTCGCTATCCGTAAGCCACGGTTTCCAGTGCGGCAGGTCCGGTCTCCTTGCGCCAGACAACGCTTGGAACCGAACCGCGCAACCCCCGACTTGCTGATAACCAAATCTCTTCGGATGGCTTGCGCCATCCAGAACTCATTCCGGCTTGCCTTGCTACCGGCAAGAAAGCCCGTCGAGCCTTGCTCGACGGGACGGACGAATGCGTCCGTCACTACACGAGCCGTTATGCTTCTTTGAACTTCTTCTGTTGCACGCCTTGATCGACTACCACGGCCAGGTTGCGGCCGACTGCATTCATCACGGTGACCAGACGCTGCGCCGGGGAGCTGATCAGGAACAGGAGCTTCGAGTAGAGCTCTTCCTTCGACGGCATAGTGGCCAGCGCTTGAATTTCTTTGATCGTGACCACGCGGCCTTCGACCACTCCCACTTTGAAGGTGAACTCCGGGGTGTCTTTGGCATACTTGGTCAGCGCCTTGGCCATCGCGACGGGGTCGCCGGTGGTATAGGCAATCGACGTCACGCCAGACAGATCTTTGAGAGCGCCTTCGACCTTGGTGCCCTTGGCCGCGCGTTCGGCCAAAGTGTTCTTAACGACCTGATACTTCGCACCCGCGCCGCGCAAAGCCTTGCGCAGCTCATAGTCCTGGGGCACGGTCATCTTGGTGTAGGTCGCCACGACAATGTTCGTGACGTTCTTCAGGTCCTTGCTCAGCTTCTCGACTTGTTCTGTTTTTCTTGCTTTGGTAACTGGCATTGTCCAATCCTTCTCTTGCTGATCTTGTGTGGGGACAGCCGCCCTGGGCTGTCCGCCGGGACAGCCCGGCAACTCGTCTATGCCTTCGCTGCGGCCTCGATGGGCGCCACGTCCAACAGAATCCCCGGCCCCATGGTCGAACTCAGCGTGCAGCCCTTGATGTACTTGCCCTTGGCCACGGACGGCTTGGCCTTGATCACGCTGGTGATCAACACCGTGGCGTTCTCAATCAACTTGTCGGGCGAGAACGAAATCTTGCCAACTGGGCAATGCACCAGGGCCGTCTTGTCGGTGCGGAATTCGACCTTGCCGGCCTTCACTTCCTGCACGGCCTTGGCCACGTCGAAGGTGACCGTACCGGTTTTCGGATTCGGCATCAGGCCCTTCGGACCGAGAATCTTGCCCAGGCGTCCGACAGACTTCATTACGTCGGGCGTGGCAATCAGGGCGTCGAAGTCGGTCCAGTTTTCCTTGGTGATCTTCTCGACCATCTCTTCGCCACCGGCAAAATCGGCGCCCGCCGCTTCCGCTTCTTTGATCTTGTCGCCGGTCGCGATGACCAGAACCTTTTTCGACTTGCCGAGACCGTGCGGCAGAACCACCGTGCCGCGCACCATCTGGTCGGCGTGCTTGGGATCGACGCCCAGGCGCATCGTGACCTCGACGGTCTCGTCAAATTTTGCGAACTTCACTTTCTGCAGGAGCGGAACCGCGTCCTGCAGAACATAGGGGCGCTTCTCGACTGCAGCGTGCGCCTTGGCGATGTTCTTTCCTTCTTTTTTGTTCATTGCTTTTCCTTGTCTCCCACCGACGAGCGAAACTTTGATCATCCGTGGTGCATTTGACAATTTGGTAATTGGGAAATTGAGTAATTGGGTAATTTGAAAATCTGTCGACCGCAGGACTCTCAATTACTCAATTTCCCAATTACTCAATGCTTATCCGACTACCTCGATGCCCATCGATCGCGCTGTGCCGCGGATGCTCTTGATTGCGGTTTCGACCGATGACGCGTTCAGGTCGGGCATCTTTTGCTTGGCGATTTCCTCGACCTGCTTGGCTGTGACTTTGCCAACTTTGTCTTTGTTCGGTACGCCCGATCCCTTGGCGATGCCCGCGGCGCGCTTTAACAGAATCGAGGCCGGAGGCGTCTTGGTGATGAAGGTGAAGGAGCGGTCG
Source organism: Candidatus Sulfotelmatobacter sp. (assembly GCA_017883385.1). GTDB lineage: Bacteria > Acidobacteriota > Terriglobia > Terriglobales > Acidobacteriaceae > Sulfotelmatobacter. Next base: position 2,104 of record JADGNQ010000162.1, on the reverse strand, counting down.
CTATACACCGACACCACAACCGGGATGATCAGCCCTTCCATTTCTTTCTGGTTGGTCCGGGCGTTGAACTGCTTGCAGAACTCCATGATGTTGATCTGCGCCTGGCCGAGTGCCGGGCCCACAGGGGGCGCCGGAGTCGCCTTGCCGGCGGCGATCTGCAGCTTCACATAACCTGTAACTTTCTTTGCCATGATCTCTCTTCCGTCTGCAGCGTGAGTCTAGGATTTTCGGCTCAACAATCTGCTGACTTATCGTTTCTCGAAACTACCACGGCCCTCAGGGGCTAAAGCCCGGTTTCGTTCGGGCCTTAACGGTACGGCTAAAGCCGTACCCTTCCACAAACCAGCACGGCTGAAGCCGCGCCCTTCCATGGCCGAAGCCAAACGCTTACACCAAGACTACGCGACCTTTTCCACCTGGTTGAACTCGAGTTCCACCGGGGTGGAGCGGCCGAAAATCGTGACCATCACTTTCAGGGTCTCGCGGTCTTCGTTCACTTCGTCGACGATGCCGGTGAAACTGGCAAACGGGCCTTCGGTGATGCGCACCGACTCGTTCTTCTCGAACTTGACCTTGAGCTTCGGCTTCTCGCGGCTGTCGGCGACTTTGTAGACGATGTGCTGGACTTCTTCGTCGGAGAGCGGCGTCGGTTGCTGGCCGGTGCCGACGAATCCGGTGACGCGCGGGGTGGACTTCACGACATGCCAGACGTGATCGTCCATGTCCATTTCGACGAGCACGTAGCCGGGATAGAACATGCGCTCGGAGGTGTATTTCTTGCCGCCGCGCACTTCAGTGACCGACTCGGTGGGGATCAGCACTTTGCCGATTTTTTCCTGCAGCCCGAAGGCCACGACCCGCGATTCGAGGGATTCTTTCACCTTGCGCTCAAATCCCGAATAAGAGTGGATGATGTACCACTTCATGTTCGGGTTGCGGGGCGCCTCGGCGGTGGCAGCAGCGCCTTCCGCGCCGGCAGCCTGCGGTTCGCCTGCTGCGGCTTCTTTTTTTTCTTCGTCCAGCATCATGTGGCTTTCTTCCTGGCCAGCCGTTTCCTTTTGCCGACCAGCTTCGGTGTAGCGAATCTCGTCCGTGAGTCTTTTCGATCAGTGACTCTTGAAGTAGTTGAACAGATACGTCACGCCGCTCTGAATAAAGTAATCAATCACGGCGAAATAGAGCGCGAAAATGAAGACGGTGATGACGACCACGGTGGTCGTGGCCCGGACTTCCTTCCAGGACGGCGCGGTTACCTTGCGCATCTCGGTGCGCACGTCGTTGTAGAAGGTCCGAATCCGTTCCGGCCAGGACTTGATCTGGTCGCCGAAGCTGCCACCCGCTGCCGCTAGTGAATTCGCCATTTTCTTCGTCTCGACTGCCATTCTTACTCCTGAATCTTCCGTGACCCGCAAAACTCTGGCAGGGGCGGAGGGATTCGAACCCCCAAGTTCGGTTTTGGAGACCGACAGTTTAACCGTTGAGCTTACGCCCCTGTAAACAGTTCTCAGTTGCCAGTTCTCAGTTCTCAGTTAAAAACCGAAACCTGACACTGGGTACTGCTACTTAACTTCTTTGTGCGGCGTGTGCTTGCGGCAACGGCTGCAGAATTTCTTGAATTCCAACCGTTCGGTCGTCGTTTTGCGGTTCTTGGTCGTCGAATAGTTCCGCTCTTTGCAGTCACCGCATTGTAATGTCACTATTTCTCGGGGCATGAAAACAGCTCCTGGATTCTAGCTGTCAGCTCTCAGCTGTCAGCTCTCAGTTGTCATCCTGAGCGAGACGCTTTTTGTCTCGCGAAGGACCTGTCCACTTTGGCGTGCTACCTGGTCACTGAACGCTCTACTGGCTCTGTCTCTTCCCTCTTCCCACTCCAAGTTCGTCGCACCCTAGAAAGAAAGTGCACGAACGAGATCCACGGAAACCAGGACAATAAGCCCAACAAAACCGCACCTAAAAACTGCCATTCCACCTTTGTAGGCATACAGCCTCACCGATACATTTACGTCACAATCTCCGCGATCGTTCCCGCGCCGACCGTGTGGCCGCCTTCGCGAATGGCGAAGCGCAGGCCCTTTTCCATCGCCACCGGCGTGATCAACTCGAT
>JADGNQ010000341.1 GCA_017883385.1 Candidatus Sulfotelmatobacter sp. | reverse complement strand
CTAATCCGCCGGCATCGGATCCTGGGAAACCGGATTGCCGATTCTGTAACGGGCAAACCTTTGCGCAAGCCGGTCAAACCACAAATAAACGACCGGTGTCGTGTACAGCGTGAGCAACTGGCTGAGCAGCAATCCTCCAACAATCGTGATGCCCAAGGGCCGCCGCAATTCCGCCCCGGTCCCCGACCCTAGCGCGAGCGGCAGGCCACCGAGCAGCGCCGCCATCGTCGTCATCATGATGGGCCGGAAGCGCAGCAGGCACGCCTGGTAGATTGCCTCCTCGGGCGGCTTGTGTTCCTCGCGTTCGGCCTCCAGCGCGAAGTCAATCATCATGATGGCATTCTTCTTCACAATGCCGATCAACAGGATTATGCCGATCAGCGCCACTACTGTCAGATCGTTTCGTGTGAGCATCAGAGCCAGAATTGCCCCGACCCCGGCGGAGGGCAGCGTCGACAGAATTGTGATCGGATGAATGTAACTTTCATACAAAACACCCAGCACGATATAAACCGTGATCACTGCGGCCAGAATCAAATAGGGCTCGGTCGCTAGCGAATTCTGAAATGCCGCAGCCGTCCCCTGAAATGCCGCGTGGATGCTAGCCGGCAACTGGATTTCTTTCTCCGCTTGCTGGATTGCTTTCGTTGCATCGCCGAGTGACGATCCCGGCGCCAGGTTGAACGAGAACGTCACCACGGGAAACTGCCCCTGATGGTTGACCGCAAGAGAAGCGTTGCTCGACTGCATCCGGGTGAAGGTCGACATCGGAACCGGTGCACCGCTGGTCGTCACCGCCGCGCCGTTAGCCGTCGGCGCTCCCGAGTTCGCCGCCACAATGCTCGGCCGGATGTAGATGTCTTTCAGCGAATCAGGGGTCCGCGCAAAGTTCGGGAGAACCTCTAGTATCACGTGATACTGGTTCAATTGTGTAAAAATCGTCGAGACCTGCCGCTGTCCGAAAGCGTCATACAGCGTGTTGTCGATGGCCTGCGGGAAAATTCCCAGCCGCGACGCCGTGTCCCGGTCGATCGCGATGTTCGTCTTGAGTCCATTGTTGAGTTGGTCGGTAGCCACATCGCGTAACGCAGGCAGCGTTTGTAGTTTTGCCACCAGCTTCGGCGTCCACTGCGCCAGTTCCTGTGCGTCCGCATCTTCAATCGAGTACTGGAACTGCGTGCGGCTCACGCGGTCTTCCACCGTGAGATCCTGCACTGGCTGCATGTAGAGAACAATGCCATCCACTTTTGCCAGCTCGGGCTGCAGCCGCCGGATGACCGCCGAAGCATCGTCGGCGCGCTGGTCACGTGGCTTCAGATTGATCTGGATGCGGCCCTGGTTCGGCGTGGTGTTGGTGCCGTCCACTCCGATGAACGAAGACAGGCTCTCCACGTCGTCTTTGTCCTGCAAAATGATCTTCGCCAGTTCCTGTTGCCGCTGCGCCAGCGCCTCAAACGAAATATTATCCGGCGCTTCCGACACCCCCAGAATCACACCAGTATCCTGCACCGGAAAAAATCCCTTGGGCACGACAACGTACAAGAAGAGCGTAAGAACCAGAGTTCCGAACGTCACCACCAGCGTCGCCGTCTGGTGTTTCAGCACCCACTTCACACCCCGCCCGTAAGATCCGACCACCCGGTTGTAGTAGTGCTCGGTGATGTCGTAGAAGCGGCCCCGCTCGCCCTCTTTGCGATGCTTGAGCAGTTTGGCGCACATCATCGGCGTCAGAGTCAGCGAAACTCCCGCCGAAACCAGAATCGTCACCGCCAGCGTGACCGCAAACTCGCGGAACAACCGCCCCACAATGTCGCCCATGAAAAGGAGCGGAATCAGCACCGCAATCAGCGAAACGGTTAGCGAGACGATCGTGAATCCGATCTGCCCTGATCCCTTCAACGCGGCGTCCAGCGGCGAGTCTCCCGCCTCCAGGTACCGGTCAATGTTCTCGATCATTACGATGGCGTCATCCACCACGAATCCGGTGGAGATGGTCAGCGCCATGAGCGTCAGATTGTTCAGGCTGTACCCGAGCAGGTACATCACGCCGAAAGTTCCAATCAGCGAAAGCGGTACCGCCACGCTTGGAATTACCGTCGCCGCAAGATTTCGCAGGAACAGGAACACCACCAAAACCACCAAGCCGATGGACAGCATCAATTCAAATTCCACGTCCTTTACGGACGCGCGAATCGTTGTGGTCCGGTCAGTGAGGATCTGGACCTTCACCGCCGAAGGCAGTGACGCCTGCAACTGCGGCAGCAGTTTCTTGATCCGGTCGACTACGCTGATGATGTTTGCGCCTGGCTGGCGCTGAATGTTGACGATCACCGCCGGCGTCAGATTCATCCACGCCGCCAGCCGTATGTTTTCCGTGCCGTCGATGACGTTGGCCACATCGCTCAGTCGCACCGGCGCACCGTTGCGATAGGCAACCACGATCGGCTTGTACTGTTCGCTGGAGAACAGCTGATCGTTGGCGCCAATGGTGTACGACTGCCGCGCACCATCGATCACGCCCTTCGCCTGATCCACATTCGCCTGGGCCATCGCCGCGCGCAGATCCTCCAAACTCAGCCCGTAGGACGCCAGCGCAGTCGGATTCGCTTGAATGCGCACCGCTGGCTTTTGCCCGCCGCTGATCGAAACCAGACCAACGCCAGGGAGTTGCGAGACCTTCTGCGCCAGAGATGTATCCGCGAGGTCTTCCACCTTCGATAATGGCAGCGAATCCGAAGTCAGCGCCAGCGTGAGAATCGGCGCGTCCGCGGGGTTCACCTTGTTGTAGATCGGAGGATTCGGCAGGTCCGTAGGCAAGTACGTCGAGCCCGAGTTGATCGCCGCCTGCACCTGCTGTTCTTCCACGTCAATGTTCTGATCGAGGCCGAACTGCAGCGTGATCACCGAACTGCCAAACGAACTCGTCGAGGTCATCTGGCTCAGGCCCGGTACTTGGCCAAACTGCCGCTCCAGCGGAGAAGTCACCGACGACGCCATCACGTCGGGGTCTGCCCCCGGATAGAACGTCACCACTTGAATGGTCGGGTAGTCGACCTCAGGCAGCGCCGAGACCGGAAGTTGCATGAACGCAACCCAGCCCACAAGCAACACGCCGACCATGAGCAGCGTAGTCGCGACCGGCCGGAGGATGAATAACCGTGAAGGACTCATGAACCTGCGCTGCCTGATTCAGGGGTTCCCGCAGTCTCTCGGTGTCCGCCGCCGTTGCCGGACGTCGAACCGGGTCCGGCGCTTGGACCACCCGTGCGCGGCTCAACGTGGCTTCCTCTTTGCAGCTTGTCTTGGCCGTCGGTAACGACTACGTCGCCCGGATTGAGTCCGCTGGTGACAACCGTTGTATTGCCCTGCGTAAGCGACACCGTTACGGGGCGATCTTGCACCGTTTTGTCCGCGCTTACCGCATAGACGAACGTACCTTGCGGACCCCGCAAAATTGCCGCTGTCGGCAGTACGGTGCTGTTCTTTCGCGTCTCCAGCAGCAGGTCTGCGTTTACGAACTGGTTCGGCCAGAGCTGGTTGTCCTTGTTGTCGAAGACGGCCTTGAGCTTCGCGGTTCCAGTCGTCGGATCAATCTGGTTGTCAATAGTCAGCAACTTGCCGGCGGCCAGCTTGGTTTGATCGTCGCGGCTGAAGGCATCCACCTCGAGCGTTCCTTGCTTCATGTGCTGTGCCACGTTTGGCAGAACGTCCTCGGTGAGGGTAAAGATCACCGCAATCGGCTGCAGCTGCGTAAGAATCAGCATGGGATTCGCGTCCGAGGCGTGCGCGAT
>JADGNQ010000161.1 GCA_017883385.1 Candidatus Sulfotelmatobacter sp. | reverse complement strand
GTTGCCATGCGCATTCTTCCGGCGAAGTCCGGCACCGGCATCGTCTTCCGCCGCACTGATCTAGACGGCTTCGAAATCGAGGCCGTCAGCCGCAATGTGGCCCGCGTCAGCTATGCAACCAGTCTCATGAAGAAGGGTGTGCTCATCTCGACCACCGAGCACGTGCTCTCGGCCTTCATCGGTTTGGGCATCGACAACGCGATCGTTGAGCTCGACAACCTCGAACTTCCCATTCTTGACGGCAGCGCCCGCCCGTTTGTTGAGATGATTCAGAAGGCGGGTATCCGCAAGCAGCGCCGTCCCCGCAGGTATTTGAAGATTTGCCGCGAGCTGGAAGTTCGCGAAGGAAACAAGTTCATTGCGGTGTACCCTGGAAACACCTACTCCGTTTCCTATTCGATAAACTTCCCCCATCCGCTGATCGGGAAAGAAACTTTTCAGGTCGAACTCACCAACGGCAGTTATTTGAAGCACATCGCAGCCGCGCGCACGTTCGGTTCCCGCGAAGATGAGCAGGCCATGCGTAACATGGGACTCATTCGCGGCGCTTCCCGGGAGAACTGCATTGTTCTCACCCGCGATGGAGTCGAGAACGGCCCGCTCCGCTTCCCGGATGAATTCGTGCGCCACAAAGTGCTGGATCTGGTAGGCGACCTCGCGCTGCTGGGAAAGCAGATCCTGGGCAACGTCGTAGCCGACCGCGCTGGTCACGCCATGCACACGGCGCTGGTCTCGCGTATCCTGCGCGACAAGACACTGTGGGAGGAAGTAACCTTCTCCGGCGAGGACGGGGCCAGCACCGTCACCCGCAGCGTCGAAGCCGCGGCTGGATCTGCCCTTTAGATCTACGCGCTTCGTATCAGGGCTTCGCTTCAGCGATACCGTAATTTACAACGGAATTCACAACGGCTTCAGCCGCTGCGTGCGCGGATCAGCAGCGGCTAGACCCGCGGCATACTTTGTTCACCGGATCGGCACGGCTAAGAGCCGTGCCCTGATACGAATCTGGAGTCTCAGCAGCTTTTCAGTCCGCGGGCTCGCAGGGCGTTTCGCTGGGATCGTTCATATCGTGCGGCTGCTGCTGAAGCAGTCTTTCCAGTTCAGCCCGGGTCTGATCAATCACGGCTGCCGCAAACTGGCGTGCCGATTCCTGCCGCTCTTTCGACAGTTCCTTCACGCGCATATTGAGCAGAGGAATATCCTCTTCAAACCAGCGCAGCGTTCTTTGTACTTTGGCAATGCGGAAATCGTTGGTCAACATTGTGGCTCTCCGGTGATCTCCCAGATTGCCACGTGGAACGCCCTGCGCAAGTCCAAAGAGAGATACCCCTAGGGCGGGCTAGTGAGATTCCGAAAGAGATCAGGCGAGTCGAGAAACGGGATGGCGAGGGGCTAACGCGCGGCTTCAGATTCTGCAGCCGCCAGGCGCTCTTTAGCTCCGGGAAATTCCTGTTCCAATTGTTCGTCGAGCCATTTTTCGAGCTGTTCCTGCGAACTCTTCGGAACGTTGTGGAATCGTAACCCGGCGAGGCCTTTGACGTCGGCCCATGCCACCTCGGCCTCCACTTCCATGTGGATGTTTGTGCCTGGCAGCGTGAAGTTCACGTGGGGAGCTGCCCCTTTCGGCAGAGCCTCGCGCAACATCAGCGCAATGCCGCCCTCGCTGACGTTGGTACTCGTGGCATTCAGACTCTTTCCGTCGAATACGACCTTGACCAGCATCTTCACCGGCTGGCGGAAGTAGCGGCGACGCTCCTTTACCATGAAATTCAGGGCCGCATTAAAACAGCGGGATGCGTTGAGCGCGCTGATCGGCTTCTGCAGAACGAAGTTGGCGCCCATGCCGAAAGCTTCCTGGGTTGTCGTTCTCTTTCCGTTGAGGATGGCAAAAGCGACGGAGTTCTTGTTGCTCGGGGTGCTTCTCAGACCTTGCAGCACCGCCAACCCTCCGTTCAAATCGTCGCAATCCACGATGACGGCGTCGAACTTGTCGGAGATGAGAATGTCTGCGCCTGCCCGTGCTTCATGGCAGATTTCCACGTCAATCGACAGTTTCTCGAGCGTGGGCCGGATCACACGTAGTAATTCAGGATCCTTGCTCAGGAGGAGGGAGTCCAACGTCATACTGCGATTCTAGGGGTACGCCGGAGAGGCCCGATAGTGACCAAGGGTGATGGACCCTCGATTGACTCCTACAGAGGGGAACAGCAGAGCTGAGACGAGTCAAACGCCGTAGAGGACCGAAACGCAGCGGGATTGTGCCAGGCAAATTCCCAGAGTACAACTGAACAGCAGGCCTGCATGCTCACCCTCGTCTACCTTTCGCTCGGTTCCAACATTGATGATCGCGAAAGCCATCTGCGAGACGCGATCGGACATCTGGAAACAGAGGGGCGTCTCGTGTTGGTTTCTTCGCTCTACGAGACCGAGCCTGTGGAGTTCACCGACCAAGCGTGGTTCTTGAATTGCGCGGTGGCTCTCGAAACCACGGAGACTCCGCAGCAACTTATGGCTACGCTGCTTCACATCGAGCAGCAGATGGGCCGCCAGCGTATCCAGAAGAAAGGCCCACGGACAATCGACATCGACGTCCTGCTATTCGGTGACACGGTCGTCGACTCGCCCGAAGTGACCATTCCCCATCCCGCGATGAGCCAGCGCCGTTTTGTACTGGAACCGCTAGCAGAAATCGCCCCGGAAGCGCGGCACCCTGTGTTGAAGAAGACAATTCGGGAACTGCTCGCAGCCCTGCCTGCCGGGCAGGCCGTTCGCCGCATTGCCAACGACTAACGACCGCATTACGGCAGGATGATCCGGCTCCCAGCTTCCTGTGACGCGACCACGGCGGCCTCTTTTTCCGGAAACTGGGAAAACAGGAATTCCACGAAGGCACGCGACTTGGGCCGTCCCGACGTCCGGCCATGCGCCAGCCGCAACAGAAACACCAGGGCCTTCAGCACATCGGAATCCTTGAGGCTCGAATAGCCTACATGCTTCTGCTCAGCCTCGCGGTACTCCTTGACCATGTTCTCGACCTCGGCGGCAGCCCTTCGCCGCGAGTCGCTGGTCAGGGGTTGCTCGTAATGCAGCCCTGAGTTCACCCGCCGCTGGTAGCTCGTCGCCAGCATTGATAGTGTGGAAATCACATCCTGATCGTGCAAGCTGCGATCGGCCCGCGCCGCCTTCGCCAGCGCATAGGTCAGGCCCATGATCAGATGTTCCTTCTCGTACATGAACTGATCGGAAATCTCGACTTGCAGAAACAGTCCCGCCGGGTCGATCTGATCCGAGGCGCGCGGCTTCTCGTGCTCGCGCGCCTGCAGAAGGTACGGGCAGTCGAGGGGACAATCGAGGGTCACTTCCCGCTGCTCTCCGCAACACTGCGGGCAGATGCGCCCGTGCACAGCGGGGCAAAACCGTTTCTCCTTGCGGATTTCACAGATCGCGCAACTCACTCCGCGGCTCCTCGCAAGACATTATTTCATCCCCCGCGAGATTCCACCACGCGGGGCTAAGACGAGAAGGCAAGAGCGATTTCAGATTGCAGATTGTAGATCGTAGATTTCAAACCAGACCCGCCTGGCAACAGACCTTGAATCTGAAATCTACAATCTGCAACCTGAGATTGCCTTCCCGGTTACCACGCTGGTACGCATCCCACGCCCGTCCCGGCATCGCCATACACGGGAAGCCCTGTAGAAATGCCCTTCCGCGCGTGCACGAATTCAAAAACCCTCGTAAAACAAGGTGTTTTCCACAGGCGGAGGGTATAAGATAGCGTCCGTCTGGTATTAAACCGATTTTTTACGAGGAGGAAGTATATGGCATCTGGTTTGACGAAAACGCAACTCGTCCGCCTTCTGGCGGAAAAGAATGAACTCAACAACAAGCAGGCCGCGGCGTTCCTGGAGCACCTGGCCGACACCGCCATCAAAGAGACGAAGAAGAACGGCGTATTCGTCGTGCCCGGCCTGGGCCGTCTGGTGAAGGCACACCGCAAGGCTCGCGTCGGACGCAACCCACAGACCGGCGAACCCATCCAGATCAAAGCCAAGACCGTCGTGAAGTTCCGCGTCGCCAAGGCCGCGAAGGACGCGATCGCCCCGAAGAAACCGTAGTCTCTGTTCGATATCCACCTCGAAGGCCGGCTTAGGCCGGCCTTCGATTTTTCTGGGTGCACACGTAGCGGCGGACGCTTTCGTCCGCGCGCCGCAAGCTCAGGTCAAGCCTCATGCTCAACTGGATCGTCATCGGCATCGGCGACATCGCGACTCGCCGCGTTATCCCCGCCATCCGAACCGAGCGCCGAAGCCACCTGTACGGCCTGGTCACGCGCGATCCCGCAAAAGCAGCGCCGTTCCAGGCGCGCGTATGGGCGACCCTCGACGAAGCGCTCGCTGATCCTCAAGTTCACGCGGTCTATGTCGGCACGCCGGTGTTCCTGCACGCGCCGCAGACCATTCAATCCCTCCGCGCCGGCAAGCATGTGATCTGCGAGAAGCCGATGGCCATGAACGAGGCCGAGGCTCGCTCCCTGCTGCAAGCTGCAGAGCAAAGCGGCAAGACCTTGGGCGTCGCCTACTATCGCCGTGCCTACCCCAAGGTCCAGCGGGCGAAGCAACTTCTCGAAGCCGGAGCCATCGGCAAGCCCGTGCTCGCGGAACTCACGTGCCACGGGTGGTTTGACGGCACGGGCAGCCGCAGTTGGCTCGTCGATCCCGCCAAGGCCGGAGGCGGGCCGCTGTTCGACATCGCCTCGCACCGTATCGACGTTCTGAATTTTTTCTTCGGCCAGCCACTGCGCGCCACGGGCCAGCTTTCGAACGTGGTGCATCACTACGCGGTTGAAGACAACGCGACCGTGATAATTGAGTATGCAGGCGGGGTGCGTGGCGTTGTCGATGTTCGCTGGCACTCGAAAGTCAGCCGCGACGAATGCCGCATCCGCGGCACCGACGGCGAGATGGAACTATCGCCGCTGAACGGCCCCAATCTCGTCTATCCCGGCGCACGAGAAAATCTTCCGCCGCACACGAACTTGCACTATCCCATGCTGGAGAACTTCGTGGATGCCGTCGAAGGCAAAGCCCCGTTGCTGGCCAGCGGAGCGTCATCTTACTGGACGGACTGGGTCACGGAGAAGACGGCTGTTCGGGGAATTGAGACGTAGTGACCGAAGGCGGCGACTCAAGAGAGACGCGAAGTTTTCTGAATTTGTGATAAGCGAACGTGCCGCGCAGAGCGCCGACATAGGTCAAGATAAAGACAATCGTCAGCACACCCAGAGATCCCGGTTTGCCAGTCCCCAGGTTAAAGCCAACCTCCAATAGGTACATGATGAGCCCCACGACGGCCCATGCCCTCGACATTTTTGCGATGCGCCAGGTTATGAGAACAAAAACCAAGGCATCAACTAGACTCCATCCAGTGAAACCGAGGACCGGTTTTTGATAGTAGATACTGAGGATCGCAATGGTCCCACTAACGACGGCGACGAACCCGCTAACACCGACTGCCGGTTTGACCGCATTCTCTGCGGAGCCTTCGTCGTGAATCTCAGGCCAATACCATGCCATGACACCCTCCAGGGCTTCATATCGCGGGAATTCCCGGCGCCCTACTTCCCGTACTCATTCTTCACCACCTCGCCTCCCTTCATCACAAACTTCACGCGCTCCAGCGTAGTAACATCCTTCAACGGATCACCATCCACAGCGACGATGTCGGCCCAAGCTCCCGGCTCCAGAGTCCCGACCTTGCCCGACCACCCAAGCAGATCGGCGGCATTCATCGTGGCGGCCTGAATTGCCTGCAAGGGCGTTAGCCCCAGCCGCACCATCACCGCGAACTCGTGGGCATTCATGCCATGCGGGTAGACCGCCGCGTCGGTGCCGAATGCAACTTTCACTCCGCTGGAAAACGCGTGCGCAATGTTCTTGCGCGCCGCCGGAATAACTTCCTGCGCCTTGGCCAGCAACGGCGGTGGCAGGCGAGTCAGTCCCGCATTGTCGATCATCCAGTCGCCCAGGTAGAGCGTCGGCACGAGATACGTGCCGTGCTCCTTCATGACCGCGATTCCCGCATCATCAATGTAAGACCCGTGCTCGATGGAATCGACGCCGGCCTCCGCCGCCCAGCGGATTCCCTCCGCCCCGTGCGCGTGCGCCGCGACCTTACGCCCCAGGCGGTGCGCGTCGGCAACAATGGCCTTCATCTCCTCCAGCGTGTACTGCGAAGCCTGCGGATTGTCGCCCATGGACAGTACTCCGCCGGTCGCGCACACCTTGATCAAGTCAGCGCCGTATTTGATGTTCTCGCGCACCTTGTGCTGCACCGCTTCAACACCGTCGGCAACACCTCCTCCGACCGAGTGATATTCAGGAGGCAGCATGTTGTTATCACAATGTCCACCCGTAATGCTCAGGGACGGCCCGCTCACCAGCATTCGCGGTCCCGGCACGTCGCCCGCATTCACCGCGTCTCGCAAAGCGATGTCGCTATAGCCGCGAGCGCCCACGTTGCGCACCGTGGTGAATCCTGCCAGAAGCGTGAGCCGCGCGTTCTTCGCACCGATGAGCGTCTCTCGTGGAACGGAAAGAGCAAGCTGGTCGTAGCCAAACCTGGGCTCCATGGTCAGGTGCGTGTGCGCGTCAATCAAGCCGGGGAGCACGGTCGCATTCGGCAGTTCGATGCGCAGGGCGTCGGCAGGAATCTTCGCCTCGGCCGCCGCGCCCGCGCTGACGATCCTTCCGTCTTCAATCACCAGCACCTGATCGACCAGCAATTTTCCCGTCTTCACGTCGAGCAGGTGGCCGGTGTGAACCGCGACGCGCCGAGACGTTTGCGCAACCACGAGTGTCCCCAAACAAAGCAACGCAACTGCCACAGCACTGCGGCTTCTCTTCATGATGACGTTTCCCTCTCCAGTATTTTTCGATTGGCAAGACGTATCCAAGAGTGACTTAACCGCGTCGTCCGTCGAGACCCCACACTCGTCCAGCATCAGCGGCCAAGAAGATGACGAGCAGCAACAGCAACGGCACGGTATCCAGCCGGGCTCCGAAGTAGCGCCACAGAGGCACTCCGTGGCCCGCGTCCCACCAGGCCGCGAGCGTCAGATTCAGTAAAAACAGGATGCCAAGAACGCAGCCAGGACGCACCCACAGCCCGAGCAGCAGGGAGACACCGACAAGCAGTTCGATCACACCGACAACGTAGCCAAAGAACACCGCATGGGGCAACACCAGCCCTGACAAAACCGGGCGGTAGAAACTGACCGCGCTGTTCGCAATGTAGTCGTGCAAGTAGGTTTGAAACCCGCCGTGCGCGAAGCCCGGCCCTGCCACTTTGTATTCCCCAAACAGCAGAAAGAACGTGGACGTGGCAATGCGCACACCGGCAATCGTCTTGGACAAAACGGATGGAGTGGTAGCCATCAGTTAGGGGAAGGAGGGCCCGCAGAAGTTCTTCTTGGCACTGGCTTCATAGCTGCTATGAGAGAAACACGGCTTCCACTTCCGAAAACGTGAACGCACGCATCTTCCGTGCGCACCACCGTGGAAGAGCGACGATTTCAGCACCGCGTCAGGCGAACAAAATCGATATGGGCTTAAGGGCCAGTGGTCGTGTTTTCCTAGCCTCCCGGCCCATCATTCGAGACATACTGCTCAAGCGACTCCAGTTCCCGGCTCAGGTCATCCACGCGCCACTCCAGCAGATTCCGAATGGAGAGAATCCCCAACAGCTTGCCGCCGTCGTCGGCCACCGGCAAATGCCGGAAGTGCCGCTCCAGCATGGTGGTCAGGGCCTCACCCGGCCCCGTGTCGCGCGTGGCCATCTCCACCGGCGTGGTCATTAGATCGCGCACCGGAGTCGTCTTCGGATCAACATGGCTGAGCGACATCTTCCGCAGCACGTCACGCTCGGTAAAAATGCCCGCGACCCGGTACTCGGCGTCAACCACTGCGACAGCGCCCACATGGTGATCCAACATCTTGTGAATCGCGTCCGCTACGCTGGCTTCGAGCCCCACCGCGGCAATCTCTCGGTCACAAAGTTCCAGCACACTCATAAGCACCTCCTGCGGCCCAAGCATCCGAAACCGAACCAAACCGCCCGAAACTGGATTGATGGATTATGCTCGCGGCGAAGCGCTTGTCAAGGAAATTTGCAAAAGAATATTCTCCGGGCGCCCCAGTTCGGATTCCTAGCCGTTCCCAAGACAGCGAAATCGCTTCACTTCGCCCGAAACACCTGCCCGTCTTTCATCACAAATTCGACATCTTCCAGCGCCTTGATCTCGTGCAGCGGGTCCGCTTTCACCGCGATGATATCGGCGAACGCTCCCGGAGCCACGACGCCGATCTTACCTTCCAGGTCGAGCATTACTGCCGCGCGCGACGTCGCGCTCTGGATCGCATCCATCGGCTGCATTCCAAACTCCACCATGCGCGAGAATTCTTGTGCAATCGGCTCGGTCCAGGGAATTCCGCCCATGTCGGTGCCGAAGACAATCTTCACTCCCGCCTTCAAAGCTTTCTTAAACGACGGCTCATGCACTGACGCACGCAGCCGGTCCCGCTGACCAGTCGCAGTATCCGCCGGGCCCCAGTCCGTGTAGTACACGCTGAGCGTGGGCACGTACCACGTGCCTTGCTTCAGCATCTGTGCGATCGCGGCGTCGTCGAGGTCGAGTCCGTGTTCAATGGAATCGCATCCGCCGTCGAGCGCCCGGTGCAGTCCGATTCCGCTGTAAGCGTGACATGCGACCTTCTTGCCCCAACCGTGGGTCTCATCCACGATCGCGCGCAGTTCTTCGACCGTGAGCGTCGGCTGCGACGCGAGTTCGCCGTTCTTGCCAACCCATGACCGATGGGTCATGTACACCTTGATCCAGTCCGCGCCATGGTCCAACTGTTCGCGCGCCGCTTTACGAGCTTCCACCGGCCCATCGACGATTTGCGCGCCCTTCGGCATCTCGAGTTCCGGGGCATAGCCTTCGAGCGGATACCCGCCCGTGGTCGAGATGGCTCGCGTCGACACGAGCAGCCGCGGTCCGGGAATGTAGCCAGCCTCAATCGCTTGCTTGATGCCGACGTCGCCGTAGCCGGCGCCCTCGGTTTCGACGTCGCGCAGCGTCGTGAAGCCCTGCTCCAGCGCCCGCCGCGCCGCGACCGTGGCTCGTGCCGCGCGCAGCGCCAAGGGCGCCGTCAGGATGTTTGCGTCGTACCCGCCCTGGGCCGAGTCTTCTCCCTGTAGGAAGATGTGCGTGTGCGAATCGATCAGGCCGGGAAGCACCGTCGCTCCGGGTGGAATCTTCGCATTCGTCGCGTCGGCAACACTCTCGATGCGGTTCCCGCGAATGACGATCACCTGGTCATGGCGCGGCTTGTCGGATTTGCCATCGATGAGCGTGCCAGCGCGAATCACGGCAACGACCGGCGTTGCGCCACCCTGCCCGAGCACGGCTAGGCCGCAAAGAAGGGGACAAACGATTGCCCACCGCCAAAGAGTCGACATAGATTTCCCCAAACGCAGAATTTTACGACGGAATAGTTGACCTGCCCGGCACTCGGATGAGTTACGCCCCCACGACCGCGTCCGCCTCAATCTCGACCAGAATCTCGGGCGAGATCAGCGCGCTTACCTGCACCATCGCCGTCGCTGGGCGAACGTCGCGGAAAAACTCCCCGTGCGCCTTCCCAATCTTCTCCCACTCCGCAATGTTGGTGACGTACATGCGAGTGCGCACCACGTCTTTCATGCTCGCCCCGGCCTGCTTCAATGCGCTCTCGATGTTCTTCAACGTCTGCACCGCCTGCGCGTACACATCTCCTACGCCAACGATTTTCCCATCCGGCCCAGTGGCTGTTGTCCCCGAAACGTGCACGTACGAGCCGATCTTCACCGCACGAGAGTAACCCACGATGGGCTCCCACGCCGTGCCGCTGGAAATGTTCTGCCGTTCCAAATTCTGACGATCCATTGCGATTCCTCCGTGGCCGCTCATTCTACATGGCCAGAAGAGAACGCTGGGACACCGGAATTGGCAGCCGCTCGTTTCGACTGCCAGCAAAAAGCCCCGACAACTCATGCCCGTGCCACACCGTCTAACTCATCAGGAAAACGAATCATGCCGATAAACAAAAGTCACTT
>JADGNQ010000340.1 GCA_017883385.1 Candidatus Sulfotelmatobacter sp. | reverse complement strand
GAACTGGCGCAGGTTGCATTCTGCTGACATTCACTGTTGTAACTTCGCAGCATACAAGTCACGTTTTCCGGATTGCATCGAAACAGAGCATAATCGCAACTTGCGTTATGGCCTGTAGAGTCGAGAACAGGCGCAGTGGCTGTAGCCTCCCGGTGGCTAACAATTGAGTTGGCTTTCGCCGCCCCGCCTCAGTCCGGTTTGACTTGGCTCTGTTTCCTGTTCCCGCTCATCGAACCGGACAGGCGGATCTCCCGCATCCGGCTCTCGGAAAAGACTCACGTTGTCGCCCACGGAAGATTCGCAGTTCGCCTCGGGAGATTGACCAAGCCGAACTCAGCATTAAGAGATGCTTCCGGGAACCGTTTGTAACCCGGCCATGACTCTTTGTGCTTGTCGCATAACCACCGACGTAGCCTCATGCGGGCGTGTTGATCGACCACACTATAGGCATTGCTGACTGGTCCAAGACAAAAGTAGTTGGCCCAGCCGGTCATTATCCGGTTGAGCTTCCCCACCATGATCGTCGAGTCTTGCCAGACTGTGTTGAGTCGGGTCTCGTCGCTAATCGCACGACAGATGCGTTGTACCCGCTTCTTGGATGGCACCGTGCCCAGAAAGACCCGGCCCTTCCTCATCGAGTAGCAACGACCGAACGTATAACCCAGAAAGTCGAACCGCTCTTCCGGCAGATAGCAGACCCGCGTCTTCGAGTCATTCACCGTCAACTTCAGCCTCGACATCATCGCCCGCATCGTCGCCAGAGCTGGTTCCGCTCCGCTTCGACAGCAGATCACGAGGTCATCGGCATAGTTCACGATGTACGCTCTCCAACGCTCCTCGTACCCCAGCTTCTTCCACCCGAGCACGAACCGGCGCATGTACAGATTGCTGAGCAGAGGACTGATCGGAGCTCCTTGCGGAGTGCCTCGACCTTCGTCCCGATTGCGCGTACTCCGACGCTTGTTTCCACCATCATCGGTCTCTTCGACCGGAGCTTCCAGCCACATCTTGATCAGATGCAGCATGGCTCCATCGACAACCCTACGAGCCACCGACTTCATAAGCTCGGCGTGTGGAACAGTATCAAAGTAGCTGCTTAAATCAGCATCAACGATTTCTTCATGACCGGTGTTGATCAGCTTGTGGACGTGTTTTACGGCGTCCAGTGCGCTGCGGTCCGCCCGATAGGCATACTGTTCCGGTTGCAGGTCGGCCTCGAAGATAGGTTCGAGGACCAGCACTGCCGCCGTCTGCACAACCCGATCACGGATTGACGGTATCCCTAACGGTCTTTGCTTCCCGTCCGGTTTGGGTATGTAAACCCGCCGCACAGGCTGCGGTTGATAGGTTCGGCTTTTCAGCGCTTGCGCCAGTTCGTCCAGCCATCGTTCCACGCCGTACTGCTCGATGTTCTCGAACGTCTGCTCGTCTACTCCCGCTGCTCCGGCGTTGGCTTGGCAGCGTTCATAGGCATATGCCAGAACGTCTTTCCGGTACACCTTGTCGTACAGCGCATAGAAACGAAAGTCGGGCGATTCCTTCGCTTTCGCGTGTAATGCCATCTGCAACTTCTGAACACTGGTTGGAGTTGTTAGGCTCATCGCCAATCCCTCGGTCCTTTGTTGCTTGTTGCATTCGTCTTTAACTGAGGCCCCTTCCCTCCGCCAGCATTACCCGGCTTCCTCGGTAGTACGGGCCTCTCCGCCACCCCATACGGCCCGGCCTGTCTCTCGCGAGCTGCCGGTTGATCCACACCGCGATCACCGCTGGGGCTTCCCGTGTTGCGTCTGGTCTCCTATGCGCACATGCCGTCGCCAATACCCCGGCAGGTCCGATGGAGCGTATTCGCTCGCGCTTCTCCATCGTCAGCGGCCTTCCCTGTGTGAACGCCAGGTCGGCTCCTGCAATTGCTCTTTCGAGGCCTGCTCAGCGTTTATCCTCGTTACGGCCTGCGCGCTCGCTGAATCGCCGAAACGACCCTTTCCATCGAAGGCTTCAGCAGCTTCGTTACCTCCACTGCTGCTTCGATTGCTACCGGGTGGAGCGAACCAGTTCCCGGGCGGGAGTTCCACCCGCTGAAGTCCAGCGCCTTTTCACGGCGCACGCTCACGACAGTTATCCAACAAACGCGGTACATTAGGTCGGTCGCGATGCACATCAGCGGAGAGTGCCATGAACGGAATTGAGCAGAAACGCCGATCCTTCCTCTTCGGTTTGGCAAGCCTCAGCGTCAGCCAAGTGCTCTCGCAAGGCATCATCGGAGCTCAGACCGCAGCACAGCAAGGATACGTGCTCGGCACCGCCGAAGGCGAACATCTCATTCATTTTCGTGATCAGGGTAAGATTCTCATCAAAGTTGGCTCCGCCTCGGGCTCCGACAATCTTGCCTTGGGAACCCAGCAAGTGATGGCCGGTACGGGGATTCCGACCCACCGACATTTCCAGATGGACGAAGCGTTCTACGTTCTGGAAGGCAGTGGAACTTTCATACTGAATGATGCACCTCACCCGTTTGAGAAGGGCGCAACCATATTCATCCCGAAAAAGTCCTGGCATGGGTTTGCGAACCCCGATCACGAGCTGCACCTACTTTGGATTGTGTCGCCTGCTGGTCTAGACGGTTTCTTCCGTGACACCTGCAGTCCGCCCGGCGTACCGCCAAAGAAACTCACTCGAGAGCAGATCAATGAGATTGCCCGGAAATATGCGACGGAATTCAGATAATTCACTTGATGTCCTGGCACACCCGCTCCAATTGGTGTTGCGAACTTTAGGGAAAAGATGATCAAGAAGACTCTTGGCACCCTATTACTGTTCGCCTAGATCTGTCGATCAGAGTGCTGACGCCTTCCCCTAAGCTCCCCTGATGAGAGCGTGCAAGCGATAGCTATATCGCCAAGTCGTACGTGACCCTGACTGGTCACCGGTTTGAGATTGGATATGGCATGGCTTGTTATCGTTCACCATACCAATTGGACTGGCCGCTTACGAAGCACGACAACGCCAAGGGGCTGCTGATGACGAGTTTGCCCGTTCAAAACAGCTATCTGTACATCTAATCGGCTTCGAACTAAAGTGGACAGCCTGAGAGCAGAACAAGTGCACTAGCTCTGGCTTCGAGAGCGTCCGCGACTGTCTCAGAGGGTCGTGTGATTATCAGGCTGGACCGCGAAGCATCTGCCCTCCTGGAGGTCGTTATGCGACTGTGCATCTTGGTTGTGATGTCTGGTCTGGCAGTCGCTCTCACTCAACCACATCCTGGCCTGCCGCCTGGGCCCATCCCAGCGGAGCAGCTCCATCGCTCGATGGCCGATGAATTAGTTGGCGCGTGGCGTTTGGTCAGTGTCGAGACGAAACGTGCGAACGGCGAAGTCATCTATCCGTTTTATGGCAGGCATCCGGAGGGATTGTTGATTTACGACCGCAGTGGCTACATGAGCGTGCAAATTGTCTCGGATCCGAAGCCGAGCGTGCCTCTCGCCAGCTCTCGCGAGGGCTTTCTGGCGGCCCCACCGACAGAAAAGGCGAACGCTGCAGATGGCTATTACGCTTATCTCGGGACCTGGACCGTTGATCCGTCAGCTTCCACAGTCACGCACCACATCCAACAATCTTTGTATCCAGCAGAGCGAGGCGAGGCCGGGACTCGACGACTAACCCTGGAAGGTAACCGGCTGACCTTGGTCGCGAAAGCTCACGAAATGGGTGAGGATCACCAACGACAACTCGTGTGGGAGCGCGTCCCGCCGATGCCGCATTAGCCGGGCGGATCTGGTCCGCATGTCCTTGGGTACAGGTTGGCTGCG
>JADGNQ010000339.1 GCA_017883385.1 Candidatus Sulfotelmatobacter sp. | reverse complement strand
GCCGAGTCGTTCGCGGACAAGTACGAGACCATAGTTGGTGAGCGCGGCGTAAAGCTGTCGGGAGGCCAGCGTCAGCGAATCTCGATTGCCCGTGCCATTCTGGCCGAGCCTAGGATTCTGATTCTGGACGAGGCCACCTCCAGCCTCGATTCGGAATCAGAAGAGATGATCCAGCAGGGGCTCTCCTATCTTATGCAGGGACGCACCACGTTCGTCATCGCGCACCGGCTTTCCACCATTCGCCGGGCGGATCAGATCATGGTGATGGAGCAGGGCAAGATCGTGGAGCGAGGCACGCACGCGCAGCTCTATGCCGCGCGCGGCCGTTACTACGACCTCTACACTCGCCAGCATGGAGTAGAAGAGAATCTGTTCCTCGCTCCGGGCGAAGGCGATGCGGTCGCGGTAAATGGAGACGGTGCAGACGGCAAGAATGGCGACGTAAAGGCGGCTGACGCGCTGCGCGTGCTGCGAGGAGAAATGCGCTAGGTTCTATGACGACTGCCCCTGTAATTTCTGCAGCGCGCGGTACCATCGCGATTCGCAGTGAGAATCTTTGCCGGCATTACCGCATGGGTGAGACTCTGATCCGCGCGGTCGATGGCGTTTCGCTCGAGGTTCGCGCTGGAGAGTTTGTTGCGCTGCTAGGCAGTTCCGGCTCGGGCAAGTCTTCGGTGCTGAACCTAATTGCAGGGCTCGATCGTCCCACGTCGGGAAGCGTAATCGTCCAGGATCGTGATCTGGCGAAACTCTCGCGCGAAGAACTCGCCAAATATAGGCTGCACGTTGTGGGAATGGTCTTTCAGTCATTCAATTTGATCGCGAGCATGACGCTGGCGGAAAACGTGGAACTGCCTCTGCGTTTTGCCGAAGTCGATCGCAGCAAGCGCGTGAGCCTGGCCCGGGAAGCACTGGAGCGGGTGGGCTTGCGGGCGCGCATGGATCATCGCCCCAGCGAACTCTCTGGCGGAGAACAACAGAGAGCGGCGCTGGCGCGGGCGTTGATCAATCGTCCGCAACTGTTGCTGGCCGATGAACCCACGGGAAATCTCGACAGCCATACCGGAACTGAAATCATGGACATGGTTCGCGAGTTCAACGAGCAGTTGGGAATGACTGTGGTCATGGTGACGCACGAGCGCGCACTGGCCGAGCGCTATGCGCAGCGAATGATCTTCCTGGCAGACGGAAAACTGATCGACGATCGGGCGAACGTACCCACCGCGACCACTGCCGGAGTACCGGGAGGACGAGCGTGAAGCTTCCTGACCTGACAGAACTTGCCTTGCGGAATCTGCGCGAGTCTGTGCTGCGGAATTCGCTTACGACGATTGGCATTTCGGTGGGAGTCGCATCGCTTGTGGCAATGCTCTCGCTCGGCACCGGCCTGCAGCAACTGTTCTCACAACGCCTCGCGAAGTCTGGGCTGTTCGACACTGTTTTCGTCTCCTCGCGGCGGGATCTGCGCGGGATGGGACGCGAGGAAGAGCGCAAGGGCCCCACACCCGGCGAAAGCCGTGTTCTTGACGAACCGGCACGACAGGAAATCGAACGCCTGCCCAATGTAAAGGAGGCTTATCCCGATATTCGCTTCGTAACCGAGTTGCGCTACGACGACAAACCTCATCTCACGATGATTTCTGCGCTACCGCTCTCGGCAAAATCAAACGACGCCTTCGACGGCATGCAGGGCGGGTTCTTTTCGTCTGACACGGCGGCCGAGGCCATTCTGCAAAAATCCTTTGCCGAGGAATTGCTGGGAAAGATACCGCCTCTTGGTGCGCCCGAACCGAACGTTGCCGAACTGGCGAAGCCGCTACTGGGCAAGGAATTGACGATGCGATATGCGCAACGTCAGGCCGCACCGGCACCTCAGCCACCTCTCCGCGCGAGTGAAGCCACGTCCGCGGACGACAGCATCGCGGGCGCTGCGTATTCCGTTGTGTCACGCGAGCAGAAGCTCAGGATTGTCGGCATCTCGGATCTCGACCCGGAGACTATGCGCGGTCCGACGCGCGCAAAGGTCTTTCTGCCTTTGAGACTAGCGGAGAGTCTGCACGTGATGCAGCCCACCGATCTGCGCGAGATTTCGCGGGCCGCGACGGATCAGCCCGTCTACGCGTCCATCAGCGTGCGGATCAAGAATCCAGCGCAGGTGCAGGTCGTGGAAGAGGCCATCAAAAAGATGGGCTTCAACACGTTCTCGATTCTCGACGCCAGTAACAGTTTGAGGCAGGTTTTTCGGGTCTTGTATGCGTTCCTTGGAATTTTCGGCAGCCTTGCGTTGGCGGTCGCCTCGATCGGAATCGTCAACACGCTCGTCATGGCCATTCTCGAACGCCGCCGCGAAATTGGAATCATGAAAGCGATCGGCGCCAGCGACGGAGACGTAAAGAAACTCTTCTTTGCTGAGGCCGGTGCGATGGGGATTTTGGGCGGGATTGTCGGCGTTTTCCTCGGCTGGGCAATCGGACAGGTTATCAACTTCGGAACCAACATCTGGCTCAAGAGCCAGTCCTTGCCACCCGAACATTTCTGGGCGGTGCCATTGTGGCTCGTGGGGTTTAGCATCGGGTTCGCTTTTCTTGTGAGTCTGGTTTCTGGATTGTACCCAGCTGCGCGCGCTGCCAAACTTGATCCGGTTCAGGCGCTACGCTACGAATAGACTGACCTGCATGACGCGCAACTCGCGGTTTAGTTTCCTTTCTCTTCTTTGCTTGTGCTTTTTTCTGACCGGCGGCGCTGTTGCTCAGAGCCGCATCGATTGCAGCGCGCTGAACAGCCGTGTGTTGAAACAGGTCGTCCACTATTGCGTCTATCTGCCTGCGGGCTACGATACGGGCGCGGCACAGCATCCGCCACGGCGTTATCCGGTGCTTTACTTTCTGCACGGCCTGGGCGACAACGAGGGGACACTGTTCAACAGCGGCGGCTGGACTTTGCTCGACGATCTGCGCAACCAGCAAAAGATGGGCGACTTTCTGATCGTGGCCCCGGAAGGCCGGCGCAGCTTCTACATCAACTCCGCCGACGGCTCTGTGCCTTACAGCGATTTTGTTCTTCAGGAATTCATGCTTCACGTCGAGCACGCGTACCGCGTTTTGCCCGGCCGCGCGGGACGTGCCATCAGCGGGATTTCGATGGGAGGCTTCGGGGCCTTGCGGTTCGCCTTCGCGCATCCCGAACTGTTTTCAGCAGCGAGTGCGCAGAGCGCGGCCTTGATCACCGAGTCCCCGCAGGAACTCGATGCAGCATCGCGGACAGGCGCACCTCTTGCAGGAGTGCTGGGCGCAGTCTTCGGTAAGCCGATCAACGTGCCCCACTGGAATGAGAACAGTCCCTTTGTTCTGGCGAAGAGAAACGCAGCTTCCCTGCGTAAGGTTGCGATCTACTTCAACTGCGGCCAGGATGACAACTACGGTTTCGAAAAAGGGGCGGCCGCGCTGCACGAGGAACTCCAAAAGGAGACCGTTCGCCACGAGTATCACTCTTACCCCGGGGACCACAGCCTGACCTACTTCTTGTCTCACTTCGCCGAGGTGATGGAGTTTCATTCCCGCGTATTCGGTCTGCTGGCGCAGGAGACCAACCGATCAAAAGGCGTTCCGAAATGACTGCCGCAAGGCGGTCCTGAGTGTCACAGCAGGAGGCCCGGGGTTGTGCTACCATGCCGGGCTAAGTTCGAGGTTCCCGGGAGGGAGTCATGACGACTGCACTCAGGCCCTTGAGTACCGGAGAGTTGCTCGACCGCACTTTTTCTCTTTACCGCAGCCACTTTGGATTGTTCATCGGAATCTTCGCGTTACCG
>JADGNQ010000035.1 GCA_017883385.1 Candidatus Sulfotelmatobacter sp. | reverse complement strand
TTCGAAGACCACCACAATTCCCGGATCCCCCTGGCGTATGCCCTCAGCAATGAATTGGGTTGCCAAAACCGATTTTCCCGTCCCCGAAGCCCCTGCCACAAGGACACTATCGCCTTCAGGAATGCCCCCGCCGAGCATCTTGTCCAATTCTGGAATACCGACGGAAAGGCGCCGTGTACTGGGCATCTTCCTTACTAGCCCGGCCAGCCCAAGAGTGCGCGAAAAGGCTTGCAGCCCATCATGGGTAATGCGGAAGGTGTGCAGTCCGGGCACAGACGCCTGCCCGCGCAGTTTCACGATCTGTAGCTTCCGCACAATGGAACTTCGCTCCGCAGACTGGTAAAGCCAAAAGAGGCCATCGGAAACCGTGAAAACGGGATTGTCTCGGATCTCACCCTCGACATACTCCCCGACCAGAAAAGTCGTGGCTTGCCAACTGGTCAGGAGCAGGGCTAACCGCTGAATGAAAGATTGCAACTCCACTTCGGTTGTGCCGCCCTGCGCCTTCCGCACCACGGTGCGAAAGGAGTCCACTACCACGACGCCAGGGCTTGCCTTCTCAACCTCTTTCGTAATTTCCTCTAAGACCGCGTCCAGATCCTTCTCCAACACAACCTGGCTCAAGTTGATAAAGCGAACAGCATTGTTTAACTTGGCCTGGTCAAAGAACGTGTACTGTTGCTGGTAGCGCAGCATTTTGATGGCGGGTTCGCCGAGGATGGTGAAATAGAGCGCGGGGCGCTCCGGCGTCGCGTTGGCGAATATGATTTGGTGCGCCAGCGTGGTCTTGCCGCTTCCCGGGGCGCCCGCGATGATATTAAAAGAAAATTCCGGGAGGCCGCCGCCCAGGATTTCATCAAGGCCCGGGACCCCGGTCGACAATTTGTTTATTTTCACCTTATCTGCTGTGCTCAAGCTTTCCCCTCTCCTTCTCGGAAACGCGGCCGTCGAAGGCGGCCTCCGGCCACACATCCTGAACCAGCCGCAACGTTAAACCCTCGCCAATGAACGTGAGAAGCAGCCCGAGTAACTGGGCGATAAGAATGGCTCCGTCGTCCCTAGCCTTTTCCTTATCAATTTGCGGCTCCAATTCATCTAGACCTCTTAAGGAGCCATCCGCCGCGACCTGTACCGCGCTAAGACTGGGAGCTTCCGCCCTGGCCAGCGTCAGAGCACGAGAAAGGAGCGAGCGAAAACCGGCAACTCCCACGAGTGTAATCAGGGGCCGGCGCAGCTTCGCACAGACACGAAAGGCCGCAGACTCCGCGGGCCCGGAGTTCTCGCCCGCAACGGCTTCGTAAGTAAGAAGGCGTTGGGCCAAATGTCGCGACTCTGAAAGACTCACGATTTCCTTTTCCGTGCAGAGCGCGAACGCTGTACTCAGTTCGGCTTGGGACTTTTAATTGCCGCCACTACCGCCAATACCGTCGCCGTGTTTAGGACGTTTTCCGAGATAGTCATCAGCGCTTCTGTGACAGGCGGATATTGCTCCGCCAGTCCCTCGAGACGCGCACTGACGCCTTGGAGATCATCGACTTCTTTGAGGATCGCTTCAAAGCCAATGGGTATATCGCTCTTCGAGGGGAACCTAAAGTCTGGGAGAATTTCAGATGTGACCAGCTGCAACGTCATCGCTTCGCCAACAACTCGGACCAGCAGCCCGAGCAACTGGGTAATGAGAATTATTCCTGCCTCCCGAGCTTGGTCCGTGTCGACTTGCGGCCGAAGCTCTTCTAGACCCTTTAAGGAGCCATCCGCCGCGACCTGTACCGCGGTAAGACTGGGAGCGTCCGCCCTTGCCAGCGTCAGAGCACGAGAAAGCAGCGAGCGGCAACCGGCAACTCCCGCGAGTGCACATAGAGGTTGGCGCAAAGTCTCGCAGACGCGAAAGGCCGCGAATTCCGTCGGCTCGGAGGTTTTGCCCGCAGCGTTTTCGTGAGCAAGAAGGCGCTGGGCCAAATCTCGCGTCTGTGGGGGAAGCATCATTTCCTTTCCGTTGCCGTGCAAAATGCGCGTGACACCTGGACGTGAAGCGCTCACCTTTAATGTAACCCGCTTTGGGGCTACTGGGATAGGGCATGTACCTGCTTCATCGGATGCAATTGCGCGGCGCGTGCCCCGGATTGCCCCATGGCCTGGCCCCAGCGGGATGATACGGCCCCGCTAGTCGTGAAGAATAACATTTAGAAGTGAACTATGCACTTGCATCTCGCTCTCGCCATAGTCAAGAAAGCCTAAGGTTCTGAACCTATTCATGAAGAAACTGACCCGCGATCGGGTCGTGCCTATCATTTCGGCGAGGGTCTCCTGGCTGATCTTTGGGATTACGGTCTCGGGTTTCCCGTCCTTGCCGAAGTGCGCAAGCAACAGCAGAATCCGAGCGAGCCTCTTTTCGCTGGAATTGAAGAGTTGGTCAACTAAGTCCGCCTCGTATCGGATGTTCCGCCCCAATAAATATGCTGTGAACAGGTCGGACAATGTGTGTTCCTGGTGGAGCGCAAGGATCATGGCCTTCTTGTCGATTCGCATGAGTTCGCAATCTGTCATTGCGGTTGCGGACCCCATGCGTTGAGCCTGTCCTGCGAGGCCACCTTCTCCAAAGAAATCGCCCTCGCTCAATATACCTAGAGTTGCTTCCTTGCCAGTTTTGGATACGACAGTGAGTCTAATCTTGCCTTGCTGGATGTAGAACACTGCGTCAGCGGGATCCCCCTGCGTGAAGATTATGTGTTTCTTGGGAAAAGCTACAACTTTCCTGCCCTCGCCAATGGTGGCAAGGAATTCCCTGGGATCGAAGTCTCGCCTTTTCATGCCCGATTTGGTTGGTGGGACCAAAGCTGCTCCAAAGTGGGAAAATACACTCTTGAGCATTTTCTCAAAATCGCGATCACGAAATATGTTCACTTTTGCACACATTTGGGCTCCCTCCTCATTTGGGCGGGAGCGGTCGCGGATGTTTTAGATTCAAGGAGTTACGGTCCGTTGCCGATGGGAAAAGCATTCTTAAGCAAACTCAATCACTTCCCTTCAAGACCTTGAAGCTGTTTGCGAATCGAGACAACCGGTCCCCGTTCGGCTCCCATTTGTTGGAACCCACTTTTCAGGCGCCGTTTTCGAGCCCAAGAGTCACTATCTCAACGACTTCCTGTTCGCTGCACGACTCTGATCTGAGACGGCTTGCGTGTAGATGTTTGTTGTGGTCGGGACATTGGCATGCCGCCGACAGTTCCTGGTGCACCGTCATTACCATTTGACTCCCTGACAGAAGTTTCCCTCCGGCTCGGGCGCGGGCCCAGAATGTTGGCGGCGACCGGGATCCCGCACTCCGATTTTCGCGGCGCCTATCTCAATGATTGGCGAATTCTTCAGAGGCTCGTTTTGCGAACATGATCCTCGAATGGGAGCCAGGAGTTGCCATCGTTTCCGCAGACCGGGAACGCTGACCTTTCATTCGGTAGGCCCAATGAGCCAGTGGATTCCATCGCACTCTGGGCTCACGAGGTTACTGCCCGATGCCGCACAACCGCTACCAGCGCTACTTCCCTTCCTGCAAACATGAATCGAATTTCTTTCTGATCTTGCCAACCCGTTGCCGTACCGACAATCTGTATTCAGGTGGGGATGTTCAAATCCTTACTCGGTGGGAGTTTTAAGGAACGCGATCCGTCAATTTGTCTGTGTTGTAGTCGAAACGATTTGCCAGCAACTCTCACTAGTGATATAGATGCAGACTTCAAAACCGAACGGCATACCGTCATCCGTGAAGGACACTCAGACCAGGCAGGCAAGATCCGAAATGACGCCCACGCTCAGCGAGATGTTGCGGCGGCTTTTCAACGCTGAGGAACAGACGCGTGCCGCACGCTCCGTAGAGCTCTTTGGGTGGCTGGACATGCTCCTGGGGAGCATCATTCTCATCTTCCCTTACTGGACAGCTTGGCTACTTCAACTGCCTGCGCTGACGGTTCAGGGCGCGAACTATCTGCGGTTGGTCGGGTTGCTGGTGGGCGGGCTAGGCATGCTGTATGTGGTCGCTGGCCGCCTGAATGCACAGGGTTTCGTCTTTGCCTCTTTACTTGATCGGCCACTCGTGCCGGCGATCATGGCCGCTCTGTGGTACATGGAAATCCTTCCCGGTCCTCTGGCCCTGGCGTTCTCGGTCAGCGACTTCGGCGGTTTTCTCTGGACACTTTCGGCTTGGCGCGAGGATGCGCGGCTTGGCCCGGAAGCCGATCATCCGCGTCTGATCGCGCGGATGGCCGCAGCTCAATTCGCATTCCTAAGCGGCGTCGTTCGCAACGCACGTACCTTTCACCCTGATGGCAGGGTATTTCGCGGCACTGTCCGATCCTTGCAGCCGACGGACACAAGCTTCGCTCGCGCCGCTGAAGAGCTTACAGGAGCAGTGCTCCTGCGCATGGGCATGGGGTTGATGAAGAAGGGGACTCCGCTCTGGTTAGCCGATCGGATTGCCGACGCGCCAAGCATCGCGGTGCGCTTTTCCTCTTCGCTGCCCGGCCAGATCAGCGTACAAGGCCGTACGGACGATTGCCTTGACGTTTTGTCTACCGCCGGCGGTGACCGACTGTGGAAGCTGGTTTTGAACGTCGCGACCGGCGGCAGGATGTACGGTCTTCACCAATTCGATTATTTCAAAAACGTCTATCACGCCGACGTACCGTACAGAATCGACGACGGCAAGCGCGACGTATGGATTCGTCTCGTCCCTGATATGGAGACGCCCGGCTTCCCGCAAGACGGTCCCGCGCGCGAAGATGGCCTGTCGAGAGCAGTGGCCCGTCATGCGCTGGTGCGCATTGAAGTACAGCAGGTGGGGGATGATCGTGAGCCCTTTGTCCCCATCGCAGAGATCCGCTTTGAGGAGGAGATCCAAGTCGATCAGGAGGCTCTGCATTTTGATCCGATTGCAGGACGTGGTTTCGAGCCGCACGGAATCCTGACCGATGTTCGCAAGAGGGTCTACCCCGCGAGCGTGCGCAGCCGTGCCGCGAGCGCAGCAGAACGATCTCGCCGCGAGCAAGCTGGCATAGGCATGAGGCTGGCGTTGTATTTTGATGAAGGGAGTCCCGCAACGCCCACAGGAAGCTGGCGTCGGTGGGCCAAGTTCACTTGCTGGACAGGAACCGCCGTACTCGCGCTGTTCGCAATCTATATGGCGCTACGGCTGACGCATGATCGTCCTGTCGAATACGCAGATGATGTCCTTCACTTTGAATACGGTTCGACTGGCGGTGAGCGGATGAACGGCATTCCGTATTGGTTCTGGGTCGCGCTCCCCGAACTCTTTCCCGAGTACCTGCCCGACAAGACACCGGGGCGCGGGTACTCGTCCTTCGGGATGATCTATGAACCGGGCAAAGACCCACGCTACGATCTGCCAGTCGGCATGTCGATGCGCAATTTCCGTGGCATCGATGTGGTGTATCTCAACTGCGCCTCCTGTCACACCGGCACGGTGCGAGACGCACACGGCACGGCCCCTCGCATCGTCCCAGGAATGCCGGCCCATACGTTCGACTTGGGTGCTTGGGTAAAATTCCTCACGTCGATTCCCACGGATCAGAAGTTCACGCCGCAGCGCCTGCTCGATCAGATAAGCAAGATGCAGGACGATCCCCATCGCCGAGTCGGCAAGCCGGACCTGATCAACAGACTGATCTTCAAATATCTGGCAGCCTATCTCATGCGAGACCAACTGCTGATTCTGGGCCAGAGACTCAACTTCATCAACAAGGACACATGGGGTCCGGGTCGAGTTGATACCTTCAATGCTCCAAAAGCCCTTCTGAACTTCCCTATGGAGAAATACGCCGACCCCAAAGAGCTGATCGGAAACGTTGACTTCCCTTCCATCTGGTACCAAGGGCCAAGAAAAGGGATGCAACTCCATTGGGACGGGAACAACACGTCGGTGGATGAACGCAACCTGTCAGCCGCGTTCGGCACCGGTGCGTATCCACCGACTCTGGACGTCGACCGCGTGCTGCGCACTGCAAAGTGGCTGGAGACCGCCAAACCGCTGCCTTACCCGTACCAAATTGATGGACCCCTGGCAGCGCAAGGCAAACAGGTCTACCAGGAACACTGCGCTCGATGCCACGGCACGCAGGACCCGCCATTTCGTCATGAGCCGCCGCGACCGGATGAATTGGTGGGCACGGTTGTACCGATCGAGAAGATCGGCACGGATCGGTGGCGCCTTGACTCCTACACATGGGTCTTGGCGGTTAACCAGAGCACTCTCTACGCGGGTTATGAGAAGGATTGGGGCTTCGCCCCGCCCTATCCCCAGCGCTTCAGCCACTTTCGCAAGCAGCCGGGCTACGCCAATTCTCCGCTTGATGGAATCTGGCTGCGCGCGCCCTATCTGCACAACGGATCAGTTCCGAATCTGTGGGAACTGCTGAAGCCCGAGAAAGAGCGGGCGATGTTCTTCTACCGTGGCAATGACGTTTACGATCCCAAAAATGTTGGGTTCGTTTCCAGTATCGCCGAGCAGGACGGCCACAAGTTCTTCCCCTTTAATACTCGGGAACCGGGCAACGGCAATGGCGGACACACGGGTGCAGCGTATGGCACGGATCTGCCGGATGGCGAGAAATGGGCGCTCCTCGAGTATCTAAAGACCTTTTGATGAATCGTGACTGTATATGAGAAGGCTCACCAAGCGAAGTCTCCTGATCGTCACTGTGGCAGTGCTTGTCATTGTCGGCGTCAGCGCCTGGAGTAGCCTGTCGCGGGAGATACCGCAGCCTGGATGGATCACCGCCGAACAACGCAGCAACTTCCTGTATGGCTCGGTCGGGGCCGAGCGCGATGCCGGCATACCCTACTGGATCTGGCTGGCGCTACCGCGCATGTTTCCCGAGTACCTGCCGGGAAACGGCGGCTATGTCTCCCTGGGTTTCTCGTGGGAGGAGGGCAAGGAGATGCCGGCGGGCTTTTCCAAGAAAACAGTCGGCTACGTTCGTGTAGCTGGGAATTGCGCTTTCTGCCACGCTGCTTCTTTCCGCGCCGGGCCCGACGAAGGACCCGAGGTTGTGCCCTCGGTTCCCGGCCGCGCCACTGACGGTCAGGAAGTGCTTACATTCTTTCGGCAATGCGCTCAAGACCCACGCTTCAACGCCAGCGAGATCATGGTCGAGATCAATACCGCGACCAAGCTCTCTTTCGTTGACAGCCTGCTCTACAGGTACGTTCTGATCCCGCGCACTCGGCGGAAGCTTCTTAGCCAGGACTTGGTCATGACCGACTCGGCCCTGCAGCAGCACAGCCGCGACCCGTATTCTGACGCTCCTTTCTCCCAGCCGCAGCTGCAGGCTCTTGCCGTCTGGGTAAAGGGCCTCAAGGTGCCACCGTACCCGTTGGAGTGGGACCGCGCATTAGTGGAGGTTGGCAAGCCGCTGTTTGCTCAGCATTGCGGATCGTGCCACGCGCCCGATGGCAAGCAAACGAGGACGTTAATTCCTATCGCCGAGATCGGCACCGATCGCGAACTGGCCAACACAAAGAAGACCAGCGGTTACGTCGCCGAGCCCTTGGATGGAACGTGGATGCGCGGGCCATACCTCCACAATGGTTCTGTTCCAACGGTTGGTGATCTCCTCCGTCCCCCGGCACAACGGCCGGCAACTTTCTACCGCGGCAACAACCTGCTCAACAGCCATGACATCGGCTTCGTCTCAGACTTGGCACAGGAGAAAGGCCTCCACTTTGTTTTCTTCGATACCAGGCTACCGGGCAACAGCAACGCTGGGCATCCGTATGGAACCGACCTCTCGGACCAGGACAAGAAAGCAATTATCGAGTACCTGAAGACTCTGTGAACTCGAGCGCATGAGAAAGGCATAAAGGGAAGAACGCATCACGATGAGTTCCAACGCTCTAAATCAGCTCGATTGCGAATATGTCGTCGTCGGCTCAGGTGCGGGTGGCGGTACCGTGGCGTCTCGTCTGGCTCAGGCAGGACGTTCAGTCGTACTGCTCGAAGCGGGGGGAGATCCTCGGAAACTCAAGGGTGGCGATCCTGTTCAGCCTGATGCGAACCGCTTGCCGACTGATTATGACGTGCCAGCGTTCCATGCCTTTGCTTCCGAAAACAGCGCCATCAAATGGGACTTCTATGTTCGCCATTACTCTGACGACAAGCAGCAGCGGCTCGATCCTAAGTATTGCGAGGAGCAGGGTGGAATCCTGTATCCGCGGGCCGGGGCACTCGGAGGATGCACGGCCCACAACGCGCAGATATTGATCTATCCCCACAACTCAGATTGGGAATACATCGCCGATCTGACACAAGATTCCAGCTGGCACCCGGACAAGATGCGAACTTACTTTGAACGTCTGGAGAATTGCCGTCACCGGCCGCTGCATCGCTGGCTATCAAAGATCGGTTTCAATCCATCGCGCCACGGCTGGAAAGGATGGTTACGCACGGAAAAATCCATCCCCATGGCCGCACTGGTGGACAAGGATCTCTTTCAAATGCTGACGGAGTGCGTCGAAGAATCCCTTGCTGGTTCCGGCGACCCAGTCGAGCGATTGGGGTGGTTTCTGGAAAGTTGGGGCGATCCCAATGACTGGCGTCTGGTCAGAAAGAACGCCACGGGATCGCGCTATACGCCGCTTACAACCCGGAACCACGGGCGCACCGGGACCCGTGAGTTCGTCCTGGAAACTGCACGTGAGCATCGCAACTTGAAAGTCGAACTGAACGCGCTCGCCACAAGGGTCCTATTCGATGAGAACAAACGTGCAATCGGAGTGGAGTATCTTCGTGGCGAGAAACTTTACCGAGCCTCTTCCCGGCCTAGCGAGGAACCGGGAGAACTCAAGAGGGTCTACGCTTCGAAGGAAGTGATCCTCGCCGGCGGAGCCTTTAACACGCCACAATTGCTGATGCTATCGGGGATTGGCCCGCGCGAACAATTAGAGCCTCTCGGAATCAAAGTCACCGTGGACCTTCCGGGGGTCGGCAAGAACTTACAGGACCGTTATGAAATCGCGGTGGGCAACCGAATGAGTTTTCCACAGTGGCATATTTACAAAGGAGTGAAATTCTCTCCGAGGGACCCGCAATTCCAGCAATGGAATCTCTGCCGATCCGGAATCTACGCGACCAATGGATCGGTGCTTTCTTTCTTTAAGCGATCGCCAGTGGCGGAGGGACCGCCGGATCTGTTTTGCATGGGCCTGCTGGCCAATTTTCAGGGATATTCTCCGAACTACTCACATTTGTTTGCCAAGGATCTCAATTACCTCACCTGGGTTGTGCTAAAGGCGCACACCAGAAACCGCGCCGGCGAAGTTACATTGCGATCCGCCGACCCGCGGGATGTGCCGCGGATTAACTTCCGTTACCTGGAAGAAGGTGGTGAGCAGGACTTGGAGGCGGTGCTCGACGGTATTCGATTTGTACGCGCGCTCACGTCCGGACTACGGGGGCAGAGCCTTATGTCAGAGGAGTTTCCAGGAGATGATTTTAAAACAGACGAGGAATTGAAGAACTACATCCGAAACAACGCCTGGGGACACCACGCTTCTTGTACTTGTGCGATCGGCCTGGGCAAAGATGGAGTGCTAAGCAGCGATTTCCGGGTGCACGGAACCACGGGGCTTCGAGTGGTGGATGCCTCGGTCTTTCCGCGGATTCCAGGTGTTTTCATCGTCAGCGCTGTTTACATGATTGGCGAAAAGGCCGCCGACGTTATACTCAACGGCCACTAACAATTCTGCCAGGCCGGGTGTCATTCTCACTCGGCTGGGGCCCGGATTACCGGTCGGAGACGAGCGTCTTAGTTTATGGTTTCGAGAGCCTCCGCCCACATCAACTGTCAGGACTCAAGTCAGTTCGTTGAGTCCGACATAATAGGAGTATTGAACATGACTTACGATGTACCGCAACTGCTGCAAATGTCCAATTCGGATTTGGATTCGCTTTTCTCCAGTAGCCCGGCGGGGGACATTCCGGATGGCCCAGCCAAAGGCACAGCGATCATAGCTTCCGGCACCAAGTTCAGCCCAGAGATCGCTGAATTCGTCAGCCTGTTTGTTTGGCAGGGCAAAACTTTTGATTCTCAGAAGGGAGTGTTGAGGAACCGGATTCTTCCGATCGGTCTCAACGCCATCATTGCCAAGGTTTACAAGGGCGCCAGTTGGCTGGACCAAAAGGAATGCGTTGTTCTTGACTACTCTGAAACCTCGATGGTAGCCCACTGGATTCGTGACGAGATCCGGATGATTGCGCCGGGCTTCTATTTGGGACGCGTTTATTGGGCCAGCAAGCCGCTAATTCACTTTTGCCTGCAATTCGGCGCCGCGGCTGGCTCGTAGATGTTGTCAGATCTTTATTGCCATCTGCTGAAAATTCAGCAATCGCATGTAACAGGCAGGAGGAAAGGCTTGTGATTAGCAAACTGGCTCGACGGCGTCTGATTGTCATGGTTGCATTACTGCTCCTGGTCGGTGCTGGCGTCCTCATCTACTGGTGGAGCGTGCCGAGACCCGGGCACGTCAAGGACGAAGCTCTCTTAGCAGGCAGAGATGCTTCCAGCTTCCCCGCGGCGGATGAAGACGACTTCCGTGACATGGACGGAGGCGTGACTCTAGATGCGAACGAAATCAAGGGGCGCAACACCTGGATCGTTTGGACGGCCGGTAACGACCGGCTCTGGGACAGGCTGGTCTATGCCAGTGCCGGGGCGCTCGATTTCCTGAAAGTCCTTTCTTCGCATCCCGAATTGCGGAAAATCAACCCTGACTTCAGCCATGATCGCCGCTGGGAGTACTTGGGATTGGTGAATGATCCCTGCTTCGAACAAGCCACCGGGCCCGATCCAGAAAGATGGGGCCTTTGGCTCGACAAGCGGCGGCCCAACTGCCAGCCGGATCACTTCGAAAACGAGCAGAAGTATCCCGGTGTAAAAATTGGATCCCGCGGTTCAAAACTCAACGGCAAGGACTTCCCTGTCGGCTCGTATTACGGCTACGAGACCGGCATCGTAGGCTTGCGGCTCTTCCCCAACCCGAATTTCGATGAGAAGGCAGCCAAAAGGTGGGATCCGGAAAGGTATTACACTGATCCCACTTACTACAACGACAAGAATCTGGTGCGTCCGTATCGCGTAGGGATGTCCTGCGGTTTTTGCCATGTTGGACCCAATCCGGTCAAGCCTCCTGCGGATCCTGACAATCCAAAATGGGAGAACCTCAGCTCGAACGTCGGCGCACAGTACTTTTGGATTCAGAGAATCTTCTACTGGCAAGGCGAGGAAGACAATTTCGTTTGGCAAATCTTTCACACTTCCCGGCCAGGGAGTCTCGACACTTCTTTTGTCTCCACGGACAACATCAACAATCCGCG
Organism: Candidatus Sulfotelmatobacter sp.; assembly: GCA_017883385.1. Classification (GTDB taxonomy): domain Bacteria; phylum Acidobacteriota; class Terriglobia; order Terriglobales; family Acidobacteriaceae; genus Sulfotelmatobacter. Next base: position 29,694 of record JADGNQ010000035.1, on the reverse strand, counting down.
GACCATGAATGCCGTCTACCTATTGAAAGAGCGCCTGCAGCACTCGAAACGTTGGGGCCAGGAAACTCTCGCCGGTGGTCAACGAAACAACAAGCAGTTTAATGAGTATGTGCCCAATGGGTGGCTGACCGATTTCTACAAAGCGCCTGATACGGTGTGGACTCCACGGGTTCTCAAGGATGGCTCGGACTCGGTCGGCGCCTTAGGTGCGCTCAACCGCGTCTATCTGAACATCGGTACGTTCAGCGAAGAGTGGTTGCTGCACTTTAACCCTTTAGTTGGTGGTAAGCCCATTACTCCCATCGAGATTTCCGTTACGCGAAAGAACTCAGCCTACTTTGCCGCTACCGAAGCGCAGACTCCTGCAACTGCACTGTTCTTCTTGAAGACCACAGAACCGCATCATCTAAAGGATGCTCCTGGCGGTCCCGAGTACCTGGCGAAGGATGAAGCGTTGGTCCCACGGGGAAAGGAAGTGTTTGCCGAGCGCTGCGCGCGTTGTCATTCCAGCAAGGTACCGCCTCCGCCGGTGCCGGGCCTGGATCCGTCGGGTTGCGCAGGAAGGGACTACCTGAACTGCTGGAACAAATATTGGGAGTGGACGAAGACATCAGACTTCAAAGAGAAGATGAAGAGTATCGTCACGGCGCCCGACTTCCTGGAGGGTAACTATCTGTCCAGCGAGCTTAGGGTTCCGGTGACCCTGCTGCAAACCAACGCTTGCAGCCCGCTCGCCACCAATGCTCTGGGCGGTAACATCTGGGACAATTTCTCCTCCCAATCCTACAAAGACCTCCCTTCCGTCGGAACCATTACTTGGTACCATCCCTATACGGGCGAGCCTAAGACTTATGTGATGCCCGCGGGCGGCCGAGGCTACACACGTCCTCCGTCGCTGGTGAGCGTGTGGTCGACTGCGCCCTTCCTCCTGAACAACAGTGTCGGCAAATTTGATTACGACCCATCTGTCCAGGGGCGCCTGCGATCTTTCGAGGACTCGATCCACCAGATGCTGTGGCCGGAATCGCGCGACAAAGACGAACGGCTCGGAGACAAGATACCTGGCAAGATCGACCGCACGACAAAAACAAGTTATCTCAAGATCTCCTATGGATATCTTCCTGACGCGCTACAACAACTCCGCGGGATCGCACGCTTTTTCCCGTGGCTAATCGACGACCACGACAAGATGATCAGGATCGGCCCCATCCCCAAAGGCACTCCAGTGGGGCTCTTGGCAAATATCAATCCGCTTCCCGAGAGCAAGGATCCTGATGCGCGCTTGCAACACGACAAAAGACTCCTGGATCTGGTGCTCAAGATCAGTAGCGATTTGCAGAAACTCCCACCCGGTGCAACGGATCAGGACGCAGAAAGAGTCTTTGCCAATGTGGTCGAGCAGATGCTCGCCCTCAGCAAGTGTCCTGACCTCATCGTGAACCGTGGACACTATTTCGGCACAGATAAATTCGCCGGAGGAGAACCGGGTCTGAGTGACCAGGACAAGCAGGCCTTGATTGCTTTCTTGAAAAGGTTTTAGTTCACAAACGAATTATTTACCTGAGCAGAAATAGAAGAGAAACACTCCACGGGACTAGAAATTCTGGAATCAACGCACGTTTGTGAGTCTTGTCACAAACAAGGAGGGTTGCGATGCCATCCGACTATATAACCGAACTTTCCAACCAAGCCTTTGCAAAAATAACACCGGAGGCATGGAAGAAAAGCGGTGAGATTTGCGCTTATCTCTCGGACAAGCCAGCCACTGCGCTGGAACTAGCGCAGGACCTGGAATCGCGGCCGGCGCTCCAGGCGCAAATCGCGTGGCATATCGGCTACACCCCGAGTCACTGGCTTGTGGACAATGAATTGGACCAGATCAATGCGCGCCGAGTGGGCCAAGGCATTGACGGAGTAAAGACGACCGGAGAGGCGTACGCCCGCGCTGTTGATTCCGATCTGATGGGAATGTGCTTGTCTGGTGGAGGCATACGCAGCGCCACCTTCAACTTGGGCGTGTTGCAGGGACTGGCCGAACTCAATCTCCTCCGTTGTTTTGATTATCTTTCCAGTGTTTCAGGCGGCGGTTACATTCACCAATGGCTTGCGGCTTGGATTCGACGCGAGAGTGACAAACATGATGACGCAACCAAGCCTGGGGGATTCGACGACGTCAATAGAATGCTGGTTCCGCCTCCCGAACCCGACAATCAGGGTACCCGCGCCGATCCCATTCGCTGGCTTCGGCAATACAGCAACTATCTCACGCCACAGCGCGGGCCATTTTCGGTGGACACTTGGGTAGCCGTTGCCACTTGGCTTCGTAATACGATTCTCAACCAAATCATTCTGATTATGGGCCTGCTGTTTCTCGTGCTCCTTCCGCACCTGCTCACGTTGCAATCTCTGCTTCCCCAGCGCGATTGGCCGGTGCTGCTGTCCACAGGCGTGATCATCTACCTATTTCTGGTAGCCGCCATTTTTGTCGGAGAACAGCTTGCTCAGGTCAATGACAGCCCGAGTGAGATATTCGGCCAGACGCAAGTGCAAGCGTTCCTCGTCATCCCTCTACTGGCGGCAGGAGTATTGACCACATACCTGTTTCCCGTCAGTTTGTTGGGCATCAACCTCGTATTGTCTTTCCTGGTAGCCACAGTTCTGCAATTGATTTTGGCCGCAACGATTACTTTCAAAGGTGGGGCACCGCTTTCGTTCTTAAAAAGCCATCACCGAACTGCCCAGTATGGGAGTTTCACAGAGTTCTGGAGACAGAAACCCAAATGCTTTGCTCATGTGAAAGCCGTTTTCGCAATTCTGGGGTTGTGTCTGATCGCACTGTTTGCGGCGTTGTGTGGCGGCGCTTGGAGCATCTTGGCAAACCTGATCATGGCCTGGCTTTGGTCCTATGGCTTTGGGCATGGCTGGGAACTCGCATTGGTAATCGGTCCGGCTCTTGCGCTGATCGGACCGCTGATAAACCTGCTCGTCGTCCTGGGCCTCCTGGGACGAAGCTTCAGCGATGCGCGCCGAGAGTGGCTCTCCAGATTTGGAGCTTGGATCGGACTCTATGCCCTGACTTGGCTTTTCTTTGTGGGCTTTTCCCTGTTCGGACATCCTGCGGTTCTGTGGCTCAGCGTTCACGTCAAGACTGAAATAGGCGGCCTGGTCGGCTGGGTCGGCACTACGTTGGCTGGCCTGCTTGCAGGCAAGAGTTCGAGTACACAGGGTGCCACAAATGACAAGACGTCTTCCAAATCGAACTTTCTTGAGTTTCTTGCGGTTGTCGCGCCCTATGTGTTCATTGCTGGCTTGCTGCTGATTGTGTCCCAAGTTGCAGAGCTCTTGTTTGTAAGATCTGAATCGTACGGTGCCGTCTGGGTCGTTTTCGTGTTTCTGGTGCCGCTGGTCGTTTGCGTGTCGTTTGCATGGCGGGTTGATATTAATGAATTCTCCATGCACGCCTTCTACCGCAATCGCCTCACACGCTGCTATCTGGGAGCCTCGAATAAGTCCCGCCGTCCAAATCCGTTCACCGGCTTCGATGAGAAAGACGCCGACATCGCCATGAGCGATCTTCTTCCGCACAAGGGATACTATGGGCCGTATCCGATCTTTTGTACGGCGCTCAATCTGACCCATGGAGAAGACCTGGCTTGGCAGGAGCGCAAGGCTGCTTCCTTTGTCTTTACGCCGCTCTATTCCGGGTACGACGTCGGCTGGACAGGGGCGAAAGCCACCGAGAAAGCCCTGCGGTTTAACGGTTTCGTTCAAACCGGACACTATGCCTATCCGTCGCCCGGCATTCATATCAATACGGCCGCGGCGATTTCGGGCGCCGCGATGAGTCCAAATTCGGGATTCCACAGCAATCCTGCGACGGCTTTTCTCCTAACCCTGTTCAACGTCCGGCTAGGCTGGTGGCTGGCGAATCCGCGCGTCCTCACTGAGGACGGAGAGAAGCTAGGCCAGCGGAGAAAGTTCACCAATCCCTATCCCTGGCCTTCTCCACATTTTTCATTGTTCCAGTTGGTCAGCGAACTTCTGGGAGCGGTCGACGACACCAGTAAGTACGTGATGTTGAGCGACGGAGGTCACTTCGACAACATGGGGATCTACGAGCTCGTCCGCCGTCGTTGCCGGTACATCGTAATCTGCGACGGCGAGGAAGACGGAAAGCTCAAGCTTCAGGGCATCGGTATGGCAATACGCAAATGCCGTATCGATTTTGGCGCGGAGCTTGATCTCGACTTGCGTCCTTTTCAGCACCCAGACGAGTCGGGATGCGCCGCCGCACACTGTGTGGTAGGAACCGTCACCTATCCGGAGACCCCGAATAATCCTGGGATTGTTGTGTATCTCAAAGCATCACTAACGGGGGACGAGCCTGGGGATGTTCTGAACTACAAGAAGGAGGATGCCGCATTTCCGTACGACAGCACTATTAACCAATGGTTTACCGAGTCACAATTTGAAAGCTATCGCAGGCTTGGCCATCATGCAGCGATGGCTACGTTTCAGCCTGGACTTCCCACCTCACTCCAGTGCGGCAAGCGCGGGCAGCGCAGTGAGTATTTTGAAAATCTCAAGAACATCTGGTGCCCGCTCACACCCGAGATGCAGCGCTATTCCCCGAATCACAGTTCTTTATTCCAAGCCCTGCTGCAAGAGGTCCGAACGGACCCGAAGCTTGCAGGCCTATTCGACATGCTGTTCGATCGCGATCCTGGTCAAGCTGCCCTAGATTGGAAGACGCCACATGCGCAGGATGCTGACTATTGCGTGCGGTTCTGTTCCAAGGTGATCGAGTTCATCTTCATTGTGTATATGCAGCTCAGGCTCGTCTTTCCGGAGAATCTCACGCATCCCTTTGCCGAGGGATGGGTCGACATTTTTAAGAATTGGGGCAGGATTGATGTGATCAGGGACGCCTGGCTCAGATATGGACCTGGTTACACTAAAGCGTTTCAGATCTTCGCTGAGAGTGACCAGGTTGGACTGCCAAAGCGGCCAAAGTCGCTTTAGCACATCGTCATCGACAACGACGGAATTCGGCGGTCGTTCACTGGTGGGTGTCAACGGGAAACAGCCGGTTCCTTCAGGGTGGCGATGATCGCATGAGAAAGTGGCGACCGTTTCCGGGGAGCATCATGGCAGGAGTCCACCCTTTTGACGTCATCGCGGCATCGCTGGCATGCCGGGAAAAACTGTTTTCGCGAGGATGGGGAGACGAATTACTGTTAAGCGACCTTTCCCATCGTGCCTCATTTGCCCAGCCACCCGGCTCTATTTGTCTCGACTGGTCTGTCGGGGAGGACTGGGCCAGCAAGGTTCAACGCGATGGCACGTTCATCTCTCCTCTGGATTTGCTTCCAGCGGAAATCAGAACGGTACACGTCCGGGCGTGGTTGAAACCAGGGAACACCGCCGCCTCCGTGATCCTTGCCGCCTCCCGCGACGAAGGCTACAAAATGCGAGAGCGCGTTTTCGGTGCTCTCATCGATCGCGGACTGGACTTGTACTTCCTGGAGAACCCGTTCTACGGGCGCCGGCGTACATCCTCATCGGCATCTCTGACCACATTCAGCGATCACGTGCTCATGAATCTGGGGTCAGTCTGGGAGGCTCGGGCACTGTTGGACCATCTGCGTGGTTCCTACGGGAAACTCACGGTTGCGGGGTATAGCATGGGCGGTCACATGGCGGCGATCACGGCCGCCGTGTCTCCGTTTCCGGTCGCGTGCGCTGCGCTTGCCACCGGTGCTTCCGCAGCTCCCATCTACACGAAGGGCCTACTCTCCTGGAGTGTGAACCTGGAGGCCTTGGCCGTCGAACCAGGCCAGCAATCAGCGGCCAAAGAACGGCTGCATCTTCTTATTGAGGCGGCCGATGTGACCCGTCACGCCCCACCCATGCGGGCGGACGCCGCCATTGTCGTGGGCTGCGCCAGGGACGGTTATATCCTGTCAGAGGAGATTGAGCGCTTACATCAATACTGGTCCGGAAGCGCTCTACGCTGGCTCCCGGCAGGCCACGTCACAGCGTTGATGTTCTATCGCGGCGCCTTACGCGATGCCGTTGCAGATGCGACGGCGAAGTTGTAACGCCGGGATCGCTCGGGACGGCCGAGCGGAGCCATGGCCAATCCTAGTGAGGTTTCAGACACTCAGCGTTTCAGCCACATATAGACACCTACTGCTAAGCAACAGAGTAGAACTGCGACCAGCTTCAGACCGTATCGTCGCGCCTTGTCCTTAGCAATGCCAATCTGCAGAAGTGCCCGGTCTCGAGTCTTATCGATGAGTTCGTTAGAAGGATGTTCCACACCCGTGTCGCGGAGCCACTGGGCATATCTTTCCCGTTTTTGCGGGGTCATCGTTTCGCTATTCTTCAATACCTTCTCCCATCTCCAGCGTATGGAGCCGCCCTCAACATGTCAACGACGTACACCACATCGGCGTTACGGCTGATCTTTCTTGCACAGCTCGTCGTCGCCACTTGGCACCACAAATACCCCACCCGGCTCTCGCGGCTATGTCCCATGGAACGCCAGCGCGCTAGAAGCAACTTACGGTTGCCTTCTTCAGCATGCGGAACCGCAAGCGCAGGGACTACGCGGTTGAATAGCATTCAGTCACCGCCTGGTAGCATGCACTTAAGTGCGGACACTCTGAACCACTATTTCGTCGGGACCTCGAACGCACACGCGTTGCTTCTTGACTTCGAGTCTCGCATCGATCCGCTAGGATTGCCGCGGCGAGAGCACATGGACGCGATGCTTCGCCGAGGCCATCGTCCCGCATCACACCCAGTACGTCGGTAACCAAAGGGTGATCCTCATCACAGTGACGTCAGGAGACATTGTGTACTCTCTAGTTATGATGTACCGCATCGGGAGAGACAGGAACAAGGTGACCCTGATTTGTCTGGCCTGCCCCCACACAGAGCGTGTTCAGGACTTTGACGGACGTACGGGAAACCGACGAACGCTAGCCGCTCGCGCAATGCTAAAGCACATTTATGAGGAGCATAGCCGTTCAAGTCACGTACGTGCATTGGCAATACCCGTGGGGCGGGAGAACACCCCAACAGTCCTCCCGCGCCTAGTAGATAAGAAGGGTCTAGAGGAGAACCTGTCTTTGGGCCATCGATTAGAAAGTCAGCTGACATGCGGAACGTGTTCGTAGAGAAGTGGCCATCACTGGTGAAGTTTGTGCTCGTGGCTGGCGCCGTGCTGTTCGTTTTGATTCGCTGGGCCTGAACAAGAGCCATTCCAAGCGGAGTTTTGCATCCGGTTCCACCTCGTCTTTCCAACGGCAATAGAATTCCGGAGCGATCTTGCGCTGCTAGTTTTCCCCAAGCCCCACCAACATCCGTGTCGACTCTTACACCAGGATGCGCTCCACACCAGACGGAACGGCGTCTCAGTGACCGCCAAGCCTATATGGTCGTTCATGGCTTGCGTGGGATTCTGATAGAGTACGTACGCCTGAAGTCACCCATGCCGAGCGACATATTTGTCGTCGCCTAAGTGCGGTGTACCTACACCTAAGTGCAGGCGGTTAGCTGTGACGCTAACTCAGCCTTCCATCCAACATACACCCACGACTGTTCAATTTTGACCAGACACGGCTCTATGCATTCGAGCATGCTTCCTACAGGTCGATGTGATATCCATCTCCAAGCGGCAGTCGGCGCCCGCGCAGCAGTAGGTTTATGCGTGAGGTAAGGCACCATAAGTTAGGACCTGAAGTTGGCGGGAGGCTACAATGAGCTCGACTTGTAAGGCCTTGAAGAGATGTATTCTTTGCATTGATGACGATGATGCGATATTGCGTTACGAAAAGGTACTGCTCGAAAGGTCCGGATACGCAGTCCTCACGGCAGCGTCGGCGCAACAGGCACTCAGACTTGTGACTATGTGCAAGTGCGATGCAGTGCTCCTCGACTACGAAGTGCACGGGATGAATGCGCACGAACTTGCCTTTGAAATGAAGCTCGTGAGGCCAGAACTGATAGTCATCCTGCTTTCGGGTGGCGAAGTGCCAATGCAGGTGCAAGCGTTGGTCGATGCGTTTGTCCCTAAGCTGGAAGCAAGCCGCCAGTTGCTGCCAATGATTGCCGGGCTTTGCAGCCAGGGTCAGGGCGCAAATCCTACGGAACCCGGCGATAAGCGCGACAGTCGGTAAGAACAGTTGCCCGGCCCTCCCCCATCTGAGCCGAACTGGCAAGGGCTATGCTTTGTGTAATCCCAAGTAGGGGGAGGAGGAGTCTTAGTGGCAGGCCCTTTAGAAGATAATCTCACGACGGAGCGGAAACACGCGGAAGATGCGCTTCGTTCTTCTGAGGCCAGATACCGCCGACTGTTTGAAACGGCCAAAGATGGGATCCTGATTCTAGATGCCAAGTCAGGTGTGATAGTCGATGTAAACCCTTTCTTGGTCAGCCTACTGGACTATCCTCGTGACGAATGTATTGGGAAAACACTCTGGGACATCGGCCCGTTCAAGAAAGTTCAGGAATCGAAGGCAGCCTTCCGAGAACTGCAGGGCAAGAAATATATTCGATATGAGAATCTGCCACTGGAGACCAAGAGTGGCCAACTCATTAACGTCGAGTTCGTCAGCAACGTCTACGGAGTAAACGGCGAGAGCGTAATTCAGTGCAATATTCGTGACATTACCGCGCGCAAGCAGGCGGAGGAGAGCTTTGCCGCCCAGGCTCGGGAATTGGCCAGACAGACCGAGGCTCTCGGCCGCTCACGGCAGGCCCTAGAAGACAAAACACTGATGCTCCAGTCCGTGCTGGATGGCATGGCTGAGGGGTTGGTCGTCGCTGATGTGCAAGGAAACTTCGTCATTTGGAATCCAGCGGCGGACAAGCTGCTTGGGTTGGGCGCGACCAACATGGGGATTCAGGAATGGAGCCCTCACTATGGACTTTACTTGTCCGACACGGTGACAGTCTTTCCGTCTGATCAACTCCCCCTAGCACGCGCCATTCGGGGAGAGGCAAACAGTGCTGTGATGTTTGTGCGCAATTCCGAGCAGGCCAAGGGTGTTTTCGTAGAGGCCTTCGCCAGCCCTCTGAGGGATAAGCATGGCATGTTAAATGGCGGGGTGGTCGCTTTTCGAGACGTCACGGAGAGTAGCCTGAGCGCGGAGAAGTTACGCAAGTCAGAAGAGAGGTTCAGTAAGGCTTTTCGCGGCAACCCGCTGGCCATCACGATCTCGACGGAAGCGGATGGACGGTATCTGGACGTAAACGAGGCCTTCCTCCAAGGCTTGGGCTACAAGCGCGAGGATGTGATTGGCCGCACTTGCGCAGAACTGAACTTCTGGGCTCGGCCATCGCAGTATCTCGAGATGGTCTGGCAGCTACAGGAAAGAGGACGAGTGACGGAGTTCCGCACTCAATACATAACCTCTAAGGGAGAGATTCGAGAGGCAGATATCTCGGCAGAACGGATCGACCTGGACGGGAAACCCTGCATCCTGGCGATAACTCGCGACATCACCGGGACCATGCGCCTCGAGGCGCAGTTCCGCCAAGCCCAGAAGATGGAGGCGGTTGGGCGGTTGGCCGGGGGCGTGGCCCATGACTTCAACAACATCCTGGGCGTGATTATCGGATACAGCGACATCTCGCTCGGTCTGGTCACACCAGAACATGCGGTGACGAAGTACTTGGAGCAAATCAAGAAAGCTTCGAACCGGGCTGCCGCACTCACGCGGCAACTGCTGGCGTTCAGCCGGCAGCAGGTCGTATTTCCGAAGATTCTCGACTTGAACGAAGTGGTGCGAAACTTGATCACGATGTTGCAGCGAATGGTCTGCGAGGATATCACTATCTTGTTCCGACCTACCGTTCCGCTGGGAAGCATCAAAGCCGACCTGGGCCAGATTGAGCAGGTACTGATGAATCTAGTGGTCAATGCAGGCGATGCGATGCCGAGCGGGGGAGAGATTGTCATCGCGACGGGGCATTCGGAACTGGACGAACAGTACGTTTCCCAACACCCGGGTTCGCGTGCCGGACACCATGTGGTTTTGGTTGTAAGCGATACGGGCTGTGGAATCGACGCAAAGATCAAATCGAAGATCTTTGACCCCTTCTTTACCACCAAGGGGATAGGGCAAGGGACCGGCCTCGGCCTCTCGACCGTTTACGGAATTGTGAAGCAGGGCGGGGGCACAATCTTCGTCTACACCGAACCCGGCAAGGGCACAACATTCAAGGTCTATTTTCCCCGAGAGGCTGGAACAGCCGAACAACAGGCGCTGCCGGCGTCCCCTGACGAAACCGAATTACCAGCAGGGACGGAATCGGTCCTGGTCGTCGAAGACGACGAGCTAATGCGTGAACTTACGGTCCGAATTCTCCAGGATGCCGGCTATCGCGTCATCGAAGCGAAGAATGCGGAAGCGGCCCTGGAGATCGTCAAGGCTCATGAGTCTGGAATAGATCTGCTGGTCACCGACGTCATCATGCCCGGGCAAAGTGGAGTTGAACTTCTGGTACAGGCCACGTTGGTCTATCCGAACCTTCGTTCGTTATTTATGTCGGGATACACAGGCGATCTGATTGCACAACGCGGCGGATTGATGCCGGAAGCCGCATTCCTTGAGAAGCCCTTTACCAGAAGATCTTTGCTCAGGAAAGTTCACTCGGTCCTGCACAGCGGGCCCGCAAGTCAGCAACCGCATTAACACGTGTCGGCGGTTATCGAGGCACGGGCATTGGTTGCTGACCCCATGAGTCTTGAGTAGACGGCACTCTGCAGGTAAAGGACGTAGGATCGGAATGTGAACACAGCCAAGAGAATAGCCCTTCGTACCTTCTTGCCAAATCTCAGTGCGCTTCTGCTCGCCGTGGTGGTCTTACAAGGCTGCAACGCACTCAATCCCCTATGCGGCAGCGCCCGGCCCGCCCCGATCATCGGGTCTCTTTCTGCCAACACAATTACGTTTGCTGATGTGCAGCAGGGCTTTCTTCTCACTGTGAATGGCAGTCGTTTTGTTTCGTCTTCGGTCGTGGTCATCAACGGGATGACCCTAAGCACTAAGGTCACGAGTAGTCAGGAGTTACAGGTGACGGTCACGAGCGACGTGATCTCCGCTCCCGGAACAGCAAACGTGACAGTGACGACTCCGAGCGGAAACTCGGGTAATCTTGGCTGCACGAGCGGTGGAACCAGCCGCGTTTCCGTTTTGACCATTACTTAACGGATGCGCAAGCCAGAGCATCGGCGGAGCGCCAGGGTCGTCAACAGCCGGGTGAGACAACCGGGCATATGGTCTGCTGGACTCAGATCGGCTTCGGGGCTTTAGCCGCAACCAACACAGCCAATACGGTGGCAGTATTACGAACGTTTCCCGCAATTGTCATGAGTGCTTCCGACATTGGCGCATGCCGTTCCGCCAAGCCTTCAAGCCGCGTGCTGACCTCGTGGAGTTGATCGACTTCACGCAAGATCGCTGCATAAAGCATGGGCGCACACCTATCTCGCTAGAAAGCCTAAGGTGGGAGAACTTCAGATGGACTGGCTTAGGTCAGAAGACCTGAAAGAGGAGAACGTAGTAACCGCCCCAATTGGCACTATAGCAGGTTAGACAAATGTCCGCGCGAAGCGATTCACCCGTCGGCGTTTCAGATGCTTGGAAACGCCTGTGTACGCGCCACACTTCCGTGAAGGTGAATGAGGTGGGATGACACTCCCTGCCAGCTGCCACTTCGCACACTCCGCGTTTGGCTGCACTAGGACGGGAAAGATCGGGCCAGCGCTCCTTTCCATAATTCCAGGAGATTGCAAAAATGCATTGCGCTCTCTTGAGGGCCGCGACGAACGCTTCGTGAGCAGCGAGTCCGACACCATCGCAGTTCTCACCCAAGACATCCCCATCAACCAAATCTGAGACCGTGTAAGCCCCCACGACTATCTCCAGCATTCCAGTCTCGCAAACCATTGTTTCTGAATTGGTTAGCGCATGCTGGCGGAAAAGTAAGAAAACTCAAAGAAAAGACTTGCATGAGATATAGTGTTGTAGTTAACTATATCACTATGGGTGACCAAACGCGATCGCGCCTGCACCAGGGTATGCGAGCGAAAACCTTGAACCCCAAAAGTGAAGAAGCTTAAAGGAGAATAAACATGAAATCCGCTCGGTTGATGCTATCCGTTGTTCTGCTGTCGCTGTCCACCTTGGCCTTTGCCCAGTCCGACGCGCAAAAGTCCTTCGACCAACTGAAAACACTAGCCGGTTCCTGGGAAGGCATGCTGAAGACTGACCCGCCCACACCTGGGGCAGACGGCAAGCATGCGCAAGTCACATTGCGAGTGACTTCCATGGGGAACGCCCTCATGCATGAGATGCAGATGGAGGGCAGGCAGGACGACCCGATCACCATGCTTTACGTGGATAACGATCGCCTGACCCTGACACATTACTGCGACGCAGGAAACCGTCCGCGGATGGTCGCCAAGACCTCGCCCGACGGCAAGACGGTGGAGTTCGATTTCGTCGACGTCGCCGGTGGCACGCAGTACGGACACATGCACCATGCAGTCTTCACTGTGATCGATGCGAATCATCACACCGAGGATTGGACCTTCATGATGCCAGGTGACAAGCACGTCCAGGCACACTTCGATTTGCAGCGGACAAAGTGACAGGCAGCGTATCTTTGGTAGGGCTTTGGTAAGGCTATTGAGAACCCATGATGGATCGTGAGTGGAACGACAGTCAGCCGATTTACCGCCAGCTTCGCGACCGCGTCGTCGCCATGATACTCGACGGCGTGCTCAAAGAAGGCGATCCCCTGCCGTCGGTGCGCAATGTCGCGGCCGAATATCGGGTCAATCCGCTCACGGTTCTGAAGGGCTATCAACAACTGGTGGATGAGGGGCTGGTCGAAAGTAAGCGAGGTCTCGGCATGTTCATCAATGCGGGTGCACGCGCTCTGCTGCTGCGGGGCGAGCGGCAGAAGTTTCTTGCAGAAGAATGGCCCCGGGTCTACGCAACCATTCAGCGGCTCGGCCTGACAGCGGAAGAACTGCTGAACGGGGCCCCCAACCGCCGGTCTTCGTCCGGCGCAGAACCGGATGCCGCACCGTCGAAAACCGACGAGGAGGAGCGCTGAAACCATGGCATGCATAGAAGCACGCGGTCTCCGCAAGTCCTTCGGTACAAGCGTCGCGCTGGACGGCGTGGATTTGCGTGTCGAAGAGGGCCGCATCCTCGGACTGATCGGGCCCAACGGTGCCGGCAAGACCACCGCGCTCAACGCGATTCTCGGGCTTACTCCGTATCAGGGAGAGCTGAGGGTGCTGGGACGCGATCCCTGGACCGAGCGCGATCAGCTTATGTGCGATGTCTGCTTCATTTCGGATGTCGCAGTGCTGCCACGTTGGATCAAGGTTTCGCAGGTGCTCGACTACGTCGCCGGCATCCACCCGCGATTCGATCGCGCAAAGGCGGAAGGTTTTCTCACCAACACCACCATCAAGCGCTCCAGCAAGGTCAGGGAATTGTCGAAGGGCATGGTAGCCCAACTGCACCTCGCTCTGGTCATGGCCATTGACGCGAGATTGCTGGTGCTGGATGAGCCGACGCTTGGCCTCGACATCCTGTATCGCAAGCAGTTCTACGATTCGCTTCTGAATGATTACTTCGATCGCAGCCGCACCATCGTCGTAACCACCCATCAGGTGGAAGAGGTCCAAAACGTCCTCACCGACCTCATGTTCATCAATCGCGGTCGCATCGTATTCAACTGCAGCATGGAGGAATTCGAGTCGCGCTATCTGGAAGTGATGGTGAATCCCGACCGCATCGCCGCCGCACGGGCGCTCAGACCGATGCACGAGCGGCAGGTACTCGGGCGGAGCATTCTGCTGTTTGACCTAAGGCTCGACAGTGTCGATCGCCGCCAACTCACTGTACTTGGCGAGGCGCGGACCCCGAGCATTGCCGATTTGTTCGTTGCCGTGATGGAAATCGGGTAGTCGAAGCACAAGGAGTGGCTCTATGAACACGCAATCGAACGCCGTGCCCGCGTCTCCCCGCGAACCGCACGAAATCGCACCTACCGTCATCTCGGCGGGTCGGCGGATGTACTGGTCGGTTCGGCGCGAATTGTGGGAGAGCCGTTCGATCTACATCGCGCCCCTGGCCGCTGCCGGGCTATTTCTATTCGGCTTCCTGATCAGCGCGCATCACCTGCCGGACAAAATGAGGGCGGCGGCGGCGCTCACTCCTATGGTGCAGCACTACGAGTTGATCGAGCAGCCGTTCACCCTGGCTGCCCTTCTGCTCATGGGGACCGCTTTCATCGTACAGGTGTTCTACTGCCTCGATGCGCTGCACGGCGAGCGCCGTGATCGAAGCATTCTGTTCTGGAAGTCGCTGCCTGTTTCCGATCTGACGACCGTGCTCTCGAAGGCGAGCATCCCGCTCGTCATCGTCCCTCTACTCACGTTCGCGATCACCGTGGCTACGCAATGCATCATGCTGCTCATTACCAGCGCAGTATTGCTGGGGAGCGGTCTGAGCATCACGACGCTCTGGACCCATTTGCCGTTTTTCGACATGTCGTTGATGCTTTTCTTTCACCTGGTGGGAATTCATGCGCTCTGGTACGCGCCCATCTTCGGCTGGCTGATGCTGGTCTCTAGCTGGGCGCGGAGGGCCGCGTTGCTATGGGCCACGTTACCGCTGTTCGCGATCGGCATCGCCGAGAAGATTGCCTTCAACACCTCGCATTTCGGCACACTGATGGGGTCCCGCTTCGGCCCCGGCACGGAAGGTCTCGGATCATCCAAGGCGATTGGTATGTCGATGGCCATGCTGGGAGAACCCGGCCTGTGGAAACTCCTGAGCGATCCGGGGCTATGGGTCGGCCTCGCATTCACAGCCGCATTCCTCGCCGCAGCCGTCCGAATGCGCCGCTATCGCGAACCGATCTGATCGGCGTGAACGGTTGACTCAATCGCTGGCAATGGGAGAAGAGTATGAGTACGGCTGGGATCGTAGAACCGATTGCAGGAGCGGCGCCGTTTTCCAAGGCCAGAATCTCTGGTTGCTTTTACTTGCTGACCATATTGACAAGAATGTTCGTCGAGATTTCCGTTCGTAACCGGCTGGTGGTATCGGACGACGCCGTGACCACCGCAAGCAACATCCTGGCGCACGAGTCGTTGTGGCGGTGGGGCTTCGCAGGGGACATCGTCGCGTTCGCGAGCTATATCGCTTTGACTGCCCTTTTGTACGAGTTGTTCAAGCCCGTGAACCGGAGCCTCCCCTTAGTCGCAGCATTTTTCGGCCTGGGGGCATCCGTGGTTCAGGCTGTTAGCAGCCTGTTTCATCTCGCTCCCCTGGTCCTGCTGGGGGGTGCGCCATACTTGAGGGTGTTTACGGTGGAGCAGTTACAGGCGCTGGCGCTCGTGTTTCTCAAACTACGCGCCGCTGCGTACCACAACATCGGCCTGGTATTTTTCGGATTGTATTTGCTTCTGGTTGGCATCCTCATTCTCAGGTCCACTTTTTTACCGCGCATCGTTGGCGCGCTGATGGTACTCGCCGGCTTGAGCTATGTGCTGTTTCTGTCACCACCACTCGTGCGGTCTCTGCAGCCGTACATTCTGATTTTTCCCGGCGTTGGGCAAATATCCCTGTGCCTGTGGCTCCTGGCGATGGGCGTGAATGCTCAGCGATGGAAGGATCAGGCCGGCGCAACCGGAGAGCGGCGAATCTGAGCAACATGGACCTTGAATCAATCGCACGCCTAGAGATGAAGAGTATGAGCACAGCAGTAACGTCAGAACGGATTGCAGAAACATCGCCGCGTCTCCAAGCCAGTATTACCGGTGCCCTTTATCTGGTCACCATACTGACGGGAATAGTCGCCCAGGGATTCGTCAGCGGCAGGCTTGTGGTAGACGGCGACGCCGCGGCTACGGCGACCAACATACTCACGCACAAAAGCCTGTTTCAGTTGGGTTTCGCAGGCTACATGATCGAAATGGCGTGCCAGATCGCCATGACTGCTCTTTTTTATGAGTTGCTTAGACCGGCGGGCCGGAGCGTCTCTTTGCTGGCGGCGTTCTTAGGCTTCGCAGGTTGCGTCATCAAGACTGTGAGCCGCGTCTTCTTTATCGCTCCCTTGTTCGTCTTGGGAGGTGCGCACTACTTGAGTGTATTCAGCACGGAACAACTGCAGGCGCTGGCGCTCCTCTTTCTCAAGGTGAATGACCATGGCGCCGGAATCGCCTTGGTATTTTTCGGATTCTATGCACTCCTGACGGGCTACTTGATTATCAGGTCGACCTTCCTGCCTCGGGTTCTAGGCGCGTTGGGGATGTGCGGAGGTTTGGGTTGGCTGAGCTTTCTGTATCCACCGCTTGGATACCGTATGTTCCCATACATCGCAGCCCTCGGCCTGCTCGGGGCGGCATCGCTACTCCTGTGGCTCCTCGTGTTCGGCGTGAACGAACAACGATGGAAGGAGCAGGCCAGTGCAACCGGGCAGTGATCAGTTAAAGGAGCGGAATAATGCGATCGTCACTGTTACTTCTTCACATTATCGCTGGCACTTTGGGAATGCTGTCTGGATTTGTCGCAGTGTTTCTCCGCAAAGGTTCGCGCCAGCATGGCCTCGCTGGAAACGTATTTGTCATATCCATGCTCTGCCTGTCGGCAACGGGAGTTTTTCTCGCGGTCATGAAATCTCAACCGGGCAACGTTCTGGGAGGCTCACTCACGTTCTATCTGGTAGCAACGGCGTGGATGACCGCCAGGCGCAGAGATGCGGAGCCGGGCAAGTTTGATTTGGCCGCTCTTCTGGTTGTGTTAGGGCTCGCCGTTGTCGAGGTGACATGGGGATTGGAAGCGGCGATGAGTCCGACGGGATTGAAGTATGACTATCCCCCGGGCCCGTACTTTTTCCTCGGGTCCGTGGCCGTGCTTGCCACGATAGGGGACGTTCGTATGCTCGTGCGCCACGGCATTGCTGGTACACAACGCATCGCACGGCACCTTTGGCGCATGTGCTTTGCGCTGTTCATCGCAGCATCGTCCATATTCCTGGCACGGCAACATCTATTCCCCGCTTTCATGCGCAAGACAGGAATGCTATTTTCCCTGAGTTTCCTGCCCCTGGTATTGATGATTTTCTGGCTGGTCCGAGTGCGGTTCACAAATGCTTCGTTCACAAATAAAGCTCGCGCGCACCCCGTTCAGTAACTGAGGATAATGAAGTAGGCGGGATCATCATCAAGCCACGGGGACACGGAGTGCATGCATGGAGGCCTTTTCGAAACATCCGCTCCTTGCACCACATGCTGCTAAGTTTGTATCCTTAGTCGGACGGCACGTGTCCGTCGGCCCTTGACCTTTGTTCCCTTCACAAGACAATGAACAGGGCTGAGCACCGGCCCATCTGCCCATTCCCTGTGGGTTCCAGGCCCTCGATTTGTATCGCGATGAAGCTAAATCCGAGCACGCATCTGCCACATTCCAATTGGAAAGCCGGCTCGCATATCGGCGACGCCGATTCGAGACGCACTGCCAACGAATCGTTCTCGCTGGTGAGCTGACCTTCTACCTGCTGTGGAGCAGTGTCAGCCTTCCCGCCCAAGTCCTACCGGCCACTCCAGCCCCAGGGTCCGCGCACCATCAGGCTACGCAGCCCCGCCGAACGGCTCCCGGCAAGAAGCCGACAAACATGGTGGCGGCGGCCCCATCGGCGATCCAATTCGAGAACATCATCGAGCAGTCGAAGATCAAGTTCACACTCAAGAACAGCGTCAGTCCGCAGCGGTACACGTTCGAAACCATGACTGGCGGAGTAGCAGTCTTCGACTACAACAACGACGGTTTGCTGGACATCTTCTTCACCAATGGCGCGGCCATCCCGTCGCTTGAAAAAAGCGATCCTAGTTACTCAAACCGACTTTTTCGCAACAATGGAGATGACACTTTCACCGATGTAACTGAGAAAGCCGGCCTGCGGGGCATCGGTTATTCGATGGGAGTGGCCGCCGGTGACTACGACAACGATGGATTTGTCGATCTCTACATTACCGGCGTCAACCGCAACCAGCTTTTTCATAACAATGGCGACGGCACTTTCACAAACGTGACCGAGAAAGCGGGAGTCGGTGGCATCGTCGCCAAGCTAGGCAAGGCCTGGTCTGTAGCTGCGGGATGGTTCGATTACAACAACGATGGGCTGCTCGACCTTTTTGTGGTGAACTACCTGAACTACAAAATCAGCACTGCAACGCTCTGCGTTCAGCAGGGACTCCCCGCCTACTGCTCGCCGGTCGACTTTTTAGGAACGCCGAATATCCTCTATCGCAACAATGGCGACGGCACCTTTACCGACGTCTCTGAACAGTCCCACATTTCCAGGTACGTCGGTAAAGGGATGGGTTTAGCGTTTGCCGACTATGACAACGATGGATTCACGGATATCTTCGTCTCCAACGATACCTTCGAGAATTATCTTCTTCACAACAACCGAGATGGAACTTTTATCAATGTCGCGATGCTCGCCGGGGTTGCGTATAACGCGTTCGGCAACGCCATCGCCGGCATGGGCGCGGATTTCCGGGATATCGACAACGATGGAAGGCCGGATATCTTCGAAACCGCCATGTTCGGGGAAGGTTTTCCTCTCTACAAGAATCTAGGGGATGGTCAATTTCAGGATGTCACCGCCACAGCGGGACTGAGCGCCCTTACCAGCCGCTCAACGGCTTGGGGAGTTGGGATCTTCGATTTCGATAATGACGGGAACAAGGACCTGTTCACTGCTAACTCAGACATTCTGGACAATTCCATGGAGCTGGCGCACAGGCCATTTCCTCTTCCCAATCGAGTGTTCCACAACAAGGACGGCCTAAGCTTCGAGGATCTGAGTTCAAAAGCGGGAACCTCCTTCTCGGTTCCGGCCCCCCATCGCGGCGCGGCCTTCGGAGACCTCAACAACGACGGCAAGATCGATGTGGTCGTAACCGTTCTGAACGGTCCGCCAGAGATATGGATGAACCGTTCCAGCAACCGAAACCACTGGATCATTCTGAAACTGGTCGGCGTCAAATCCAACCACGACGGTCTGGGAACGAAGGTCAAGGTAACAACTTCGCTGGGCACCCAGTACGACCAGGCGACAACTGCGGTCGGCTACAACTCGTCGAGCGACAAGCGGATACACTTCGGGCTGGCGTCGGCCAGCGTCATAGACACCATTGAGCTCAAATGGCCGAGTGGCATCAAGCAGGTTTTGAAAAACGTCAAAGCAGATCAGATCCTCACCGTGACGGAGAGCGCCTCGCCATGAGTTGCGCCGATCTCTATCTTTGCGCGAGAAGGGCCGACAAACGCTCCGCGAGTTCCGTTTGCCCGTTGCGGCGGAGAAGTTCGATGAGATCGTTCATGACCTGAGGGCTATTTCTTCCGTACGCCGCCAGCGCTTCGGCGGTCAAGTCAGCATCCGCCACTTTTCCCATGTGGAAGTAAGAATCGCAAAGCATGTAAAGCAACTCCGGAGTGGTGGTTCTGGACTTCGCCAGTTGCTCCGCCGCGTCGGACCAGAGCCCTTGGTGGTAGCGGACCTCGCCCAACTCGGCAATCGCCAGCTGATAGTTCGGGTCGTTTCCGAGTTCGGTCTTGAACTCACTCTCAGCCCTGCTCAGGTCGCCCAGTTTGAGCGCAAGTATTCCTTCATAGGTATGAGAGCCCCGAACGGTTGGCTGGATCTTCAGCGCATGATGAAGATTACGAAGACCATCTTGCGTATCTCCCATGAAGAGATACAGCTTTCCAATAAACACGTACGCGTCCCCTGGAGTGGCAGCAGTTCCCTTGAAGTGTTCGCGATATAGTTGCAGTGCATCCTCTTCGTGATGCTCTGCCAGCATTTGACGGGCCTGAGCCTTGATGGGGCTTTCGCGCTCATCGCTCTCCGCAGTGCGAACGAACGTCATCTGTTCCATCATCAACTGATGTAGTGCCGCCTCGTGCTCCGCGTCCGCCGTCCTGCCCATCCCGGCGAACGCTCGTGAGAGATAGAAATGTGCCAATAGCCTTGTCGGGTCCAGCCGTAACACCGATTGCAATTTATCAACGGCGGCGGGATAGTTTTTCAGTTCCAGTTCACATTGGCCAAGCCCCAATGACGACTCCATGTCGTCGGCCTTGAATGCGAGGATGCGCCCAAATGCATTCTTGGCCTCTTGCCATTTGGCGAGCTTCACATCTGCGGTAGCTAGCAGTCGCAAGGCCGTCAAATCATTCGGCTGGGATTCAACTGCGCGCGCGGCATACTGCGCGGCTCCGGTAAGGTCCATTAATTTGTAGTCTGCCGCAGCAATGTCATAATCAATCCGCGGCAGCTTAGCATCCGAGCGCTGTGCCTTGAGCAGCCACCTCAACCCCGCCGCACAATCCCCCGTGCCGCACAGCAGTTCTCCGTACTTCTGCCACACCGGTGCATTGTCGGGCTCGGCTTTCAAACTCTGCCGGATGGCGCGCAGTGCCAGGTCGTCCTGTCCGTTCAGGTGATAGGCTTGGGCCAGATAATACTGTGCGTCTCCATCGCCGGGAAGAATCTGGATGCAATGCTGCAGCAGCTTGATGGCTTCTTCTCTTTGGCCAGCAGTCAGTTTATAGATGCCTGCTTTCAACAGGAGATCTGCGTCGTTGGGCGCGAACTTCAGAGCCTGTTCATAGGCGGCCGCCGCCTCGGAGGTGTGGCCTGCCTCCTCCAGCAACATGCCCTTCAGCTTGAGTGCTGGGGCAAAATCCGGACGCTGCTCAAGCAAGCGAAGGACGAGATTCATTGCCGCCTGCCTGTCGCCGTGCTCGGCGAGGCTGAGCGCCTGGCGCAATTGAGGCATCGAAGGAGACTCGGCAGATTGGCCAGTGTTCTGCGGCCGGGCAACGGCTACTCCGGCAGCAAACAACGCGGCCGAAAGCAGTACTGCACGGAGACGATTTGCCATTGCGGCGGTAGCCATACTAAGGGAGCTTGACGCGGTGCTCGGACAGTTTGCTGGAGACCACTCCCTGCCCTTCGCGCACCACATAGAACCGGTCGGCGGCCAAATTGGTGAGCTCTTCCTTTTTTCCATCCGGCCACGATACTTCAGCCTGATCGACACGCTCATGGTTGCCCAACCCGAAGTGTATGCGCAGATCGTGCTGTGACAAGTAGCTCCCGCCGCTGAGTACTTCGCCCAACTGCACCAGATCTCCGGCAGTAGCTCGTACGCGCGCATTCAAGGCCAGGCGATTGCTCTTTACGCCTTCCAGTTGAAAACTGATCCAGTGGTTCTGCGGGCCTCCCTCAGGACGCAGAATCATGGGCTGGCCCACCAGGTTTTCAATTACCGCCTCCATCTTACCGTCGTTGAAAAGATCGCCGACGGCCAGCCCGCGGCTCACCTGCCCGATTTGTATCGCCTCTCCAGCCAGCCTGCTCGCGTTCTTGAAGGTTCCGTCTTGTTGATTGACAAACAGACACTTCGGCTCCAGGTATCGGCTGGCCGTAGGAGCGTGGTCGATCTGCGGATACACGTGGCCGTTGACCAGAAGAAAATCCTTCCAGCCATCGTTGTCGAAATCGACAAAGGCATCTCCCCAGCCCACGTAGCCTTGCGTTCCCCGGGCAATGCCTGAAACGATCGACATATCGGTGAAGTTCATCTTTCCGTCGTTGCGATAGAGGGCGGCGTACTCAATGTCAAAATGAGAGAGCAAGAGAGACATGCGCCCGGTGTGCAGATAGTCACCGAGAGCAACTCCCATATTGGCCTGTTCAAGTCCGTCCTCATTCGCCGCCACGCCAGAAGTAAGGGCGACATCCACGAATCTTCCGGTGCCGTCGCCCTGGTACAGGTAGTTCGCCTGGCCGTCATTGGTAACAAAGAGATCGAGCTTTCCGTCATTGTCGAAGTCCGACCAGATGGCCGTCAGGCCATAGCGACGCTCGGGATCGTCGACCCCGGATTTCTTCGATACATCGGTAAACGTTCCGTCCCCGTTATTGTGGTAGAGATTGTCTGGAGATCCCTTCAGCCCGCGTGGTCCGCACTGCACATCGAGTCCCAGGTACTTGCACGACTTGCCAGAGCCAAACACGGGCAGATCGTCCAGGTGAAAATCCACATAGTGCGACACAAACAGATCGGCCCAGCCATCGCCGTCATAGTCTCCAAAGGCCGCGCCCGTCGCCCACCCGGAATCGCCGGCAAGGCCGCTAACCTTGGTCACATCGGTGAATGTTCCGTCGCCGTTGTTGCGATAGAGCACTACGCCGCCCAGACAGGTCACCAGCAGATCAGGCCAGCCGTCGTTGTTGTAGTCGCCAACGACAGCGCCCATCGCCCAGCAGGGGTAGGCTACTCCGGCCTTATCGGTGACGTCCGTGAATGTCCCGTCATGGTTGTTATGAAACAAGGCGCTCCGCGCTTTGGTGCCGTGCAAGGCCATTTCCACGCTCTGCGCATTCGTAAAATAAATATCCGGCCAGCCATCGCCGTCGTAGTCGATCAACGCGACTCCCCCGCTCATCGACTCCGCAATGAACTTCGCCTCAGGACTCGACAGATGTTCGAAATGAATGCCGGTGGAATCCGTAATGTCGACCAAGTGCGGATAGTTGGCCAAAGCGCCAGTTGCCTTGCCCTCGGCCTCCGCCTTTTGCCGCTCCGAAGGCGGCAGCGGGGTGGGCGTTCCCATTTGTCCCATCGCCCTCATATTCAGGCAGAGGATGAAAAGAGCTACGCACGATCGGAGCAATGCAGCCGGCACCGTCTTCGATGCTCCAGCGATGCTTCGCCCTCCGATCCTATTGTTCTTTTTCATCCGGTTCGTCCGCACGAATCTCCTTGGGCTGATTCTGCAACTCTTTGTACAGCGCGCTCAGCTTCTCCTTCATTTCCTTAAATCTCTTGTAGAGTTCCATTTCGCGCTTTGCATCGTCCACTCGCCCCATCTGCCGGTAGAGCGTTGCCAGGCGGTAGTGCGCTGTAGCGTTGGTGGGCTCCAGTTTCACGGTCTCTTCGAGCAGCAGCAGCGCCTTGTCTGATTGCTTCATCACGATCAATGTCTTGGCCAAGCCAAGCTTGGCATCGGCATCGGCTGGCTGCAACTCGACGGCTTTCGTGTATTCCTTGTAAGACTGCTCGATGTTTCCTCTTTGGGCGTCAATCTCCGCCAGCCGGAGAATCGCTTTCTCATCCTGAGGATTTTGCAGCAGCGCGGCATGGTATTCCTGTTCGGCCTGTTTCTTCACGGTCTCGTCGGTCGAGGTGTGGAGCAGTTCGGCTAATTCGAAATGAACGCCCGGAACCTGCGGGTCGATGGCAATTGCCTTACGATACTGCGCGATGGCGGCGTTGAGATTCCCCTGTTTGGCGTCTTCGTGAGCCAATAGCTGATGCATTTGCGCGGATTCCGGCGCAGCCAGCGAAAGGGCGAGCATCGACTCGCCCGCAAGATCGGAATGGGTACGGTAGGCAGCATAGAGCACCTCCGCGTTATCAGGGGCGACCTGCCGCAACTGCGCGATGACAGCCGCGGCCTTGTCTAGATCACCGCTCTCCGAATCGAGGCCGACGAGTTCCAGGCCAAGCTGCACCTGGAAGCGCCGGTCCTCAAGCGAAGGGAAAGCCGCTTCCATATCCTGGCGCGCATCGGCAAAGTCCAGCGTGCGGCTCTCGGCCATTCCCAGCAGGCCTTGAATCTTCGCTAGGCCGGGCTGCCGGTGAAGCGCTGCGCGAAAGTGAGGAATGGAGTCGGCTGCCTTGCCCTGAAAGAACAGCAGAACGCCCAGGTTGGCCTGCGCATCCACATTTTCGGGATCGATGGCCACCGCGGCCTGAAACTCCGGAATCGCGAGTCCGGGCTGCTTTTGATCAAGGTAGCCGCGCGCCTTTTGGACGTGCGCCGCAAACTCCTCCTGCTTGTCCGCTGTCGCCTGGGCGAGACACAACGCAGCTCCCAGCAACAGGACGCACCAAGCAAAGGCAATTCCAAGCTTCGCAGTCATTCTGAGCCACCCAGATTATATAGTCGCGTAAATCATAGAGCATGAAGCAAAAAGAAAGAGACGGCGACGAATCGCCGTCTCTCTACCCTCTCACTTACGAACGTTTAGAAGGTTACCTTCAACGCGAGCTGCAGGTCGCGACCGTTGACAGTTACCGACGTAAGAGGCGTTGTGCCTGAGTATGGCAGGCCAACATCTGCAGCACCGCCAAAGTTGGTACCGCTCGGGGTGCCGAAGCTGGGGTGATTGAACACGTTTTGCGCGTCGGCGCGAAATTCAACCTTGATTCCCTCCCTGAACGGAACCGAGAACGACTTGCCGGCCGAGAGATTAAAGACGTTAATCCCCGGCCCATACAGGCTGTTCCTTCTGACGTCGCCGAAAGTTCCAGGTGCCGGTTCCGAGAATGCGGCTACGTTGATCCAGTTGCTTCTGGACCGCCCAGCCGTCGGGCTGACTCCCGGAACCCAGTTAGGAAATGCGGCGCCTGCCAGTGCGTACGTGTTCTGATTCCCGAACACAGTGAAGGGATTTCCGGTCTGCAGAATAACGGTGCCGGCAAGTTGCCACCCACCCACTGCTTCGTCGAGCAAGCGACTGCTGTTGAGAAACTGCTTACCTCGACCGAACGGCAGTTCATACACCACATAACCCTTGAAAGCGTGGCGGACATCGAAGTTCGAGTTGCTGTAACTTGCCGCCGGATTGCTGGCAATCTGAAAATCCTGCGGACCCGCGCGGCTTCCCCATCCGGAGGAATCCATATCGTCGAGCATGTGGGACCAAACATAGTTGAAGTTGAGGCTCAGGCCGTGCGTCATGCGCTTGGTAATGGACGCTTGCAGTGAGTTGTAGTTCGAGATCGCGTTGTTGGTACTGCCGCTAATGCCTTGGAAGTTCGGATACGGGCGAAATGCCGAATCGTTCGAGGATAGCTTGCTCTGCGGTACCTGGTTCAGATCAGTTGGGAAGTTCAGACCCGATCCGCGGCTTGCGACGTACGCGACCTCGACCACAAAATCTGTGGAGAGTGCCCGCTGCACCGATAGATTCCACTGCATGATCCGGGGAACTGGGGTGTGGTATTGGATGTAGCCTACCCCCTGTCCGTTGAAAGCATCCGGAGCCGTGGATCCAGCAACGTAAGGAAGAGCGGTGCTGGTTCCAAAGATTGTGCCGGCGCCATCGAGCTTTGTAATCGGAGTGATGCCATTGGTCTGATCGGAGACATTGCCCGACGAGCTTACGGCGGCACCCATCCCGTAGCTGGTATTGTTTCCGCCGTAGGTATCCAGACTCCACGTATAGGAATAGAGTCCAAATCCGCCGCGAAGGGTGGTCTTGGGATCGTGTGCCCATGCAAAGCCTATGCGCGGTTGCCAGGTATTGTAGGTGTTGGCCTGCAGAGCGGTACGGCCGTTGGCGTGGGTGGGGCCGAACCAATAAGCGCCCAACGTATTATCGGCTGGATTGGTCACGGTTGGGTCGAAGCTCGACGCATTGTTGTGAACTTCGGTCCAGCCATGGTTGATCTGGTAGCGCAAGCCGAGGTTCAGGGTCAGATTCGGCCGCACTTTCCAGTCGTCCTGAACGAAAATCTGCGGGCTCTTCAGCCGCGCCCCATACTCGGGGGAAACGCTTGCGTTCCAACCGTTGACGTAGCCGAGCAAGAAATCCGCGTACTCCATGCCCGTTCCGGCCTTAGGGCTAGCAACACCATTCGCGTCGAGTGTCCATTGCTGCGTGTATTGACCTGAGTAGGACGTGGCTCCGGCATTCGTGTTGCCCCAGGCCGTGGAATTGTTCTGATAACTCAAAAGCTCTCCGCCGAAGTGAAGAATGTGTTTGCCACGGATCATGGTAACCACGTCAGAGGGGTCCCAGTTAAACTCCTTGTACACGGAGTTGGAGCTGGGATCGATCCAGGCATAAGGAAAAGTGCCGGTGAAATTGATCGCTGGGAAGTCATCCGCCTTGGCAAACTGCCAGCCCAGTTGAGCAGCATATCCTCGGTTCAAGGCGAGGTCCTTGAAGAAGTTCAACTGGCTGGTGAAGCCCATTCTGGCTTCGTTGACCGTAGTCGGGCTGATGTTCCACACATCGGTAATCTGAGCGTTATTGTTGTCGACGTCGCCAGTCTGGCAACCGATGGGGCACACGCTTACCTGGTTCGGATACATCTGGGGCGTGTCACTCTGCGTGTCGGACAGGGTCAGCCGGTTCTTCGACGTGATGTCGTAGTCGAGGCGGCCGAAGAATTTTCTATACGGCCCGGATGTCTGTTGGCTGGCGAAGAAGTTTTGCTGGAGCACCCCCTCCGGTCCGATGTTTCCAGGAACGAATATGCCTCCGGGAATGTGGTTTGTTGGCGTAGGGTAGAACTGCTGCATGGCAGCGGACACTTTATCGAACAGAATCGACGGGATGACGTTACCGCTGCCGTATTCACTCGCGAAACTTTGCCGGATCGGGTAAGGATTGCCTGCCGAGTCGATCCCAATCGTTTGGGTGGTCGGATCAAAGATGGACTGCATCCCGGTAAAATCTCCGCCCATAACGGCGGTAGTGGGAACATTATTCGTACCGGTACTGTTTCCGTGGTCGACGATCTGGTCGTAGTCGAAGAAGAAGAACATCTTCTTCTTCAGGATCGGGCCTCCTATGGCGAAACCAAAGTTGTTGTAGCGGAGGAAGGGAATCTTTCCAGTTTGAAATTGCGAGTGCGCCGTCAAAGCATCGTTCTGGAAATAGTCGTAGACCGAACCATGAAACTGACTGGTGCCGCCTTTGGTGATCTGGTTGAAGATGGCTCCTCCAATGCCATACTGCGCCGAAAATGACGAAGTGTTGACCTGGAGTTCGGCCACGGTCTCAAATACCGCAGGATTCGCATTCTGGCTATGCGAGAGCGTAGTGGACGCCCCGTCCGCTAGGATGTTGCTGTAAGGCATGTTGCCATTGATCGCCACTTCCTGCCCAGGATTCGACGAACCCTGACTCGAGTTCGAGTTACCAGTGGCGCCGGGCAGCAGGATCATGAAGTTTTCCCAACTCACTCCCGACCCCCCTGCGACCTGGGGCAGTTGCTCCATGGACTTCGCTTCCAGCGTTGTGCTCTGTTCGCTGGTCTCGGTCTTCAACAGGGTCACATCTGCAGTGACCGTTACCTCTTGGCTCTCGACGCCTACCTTGAGTTCGCCATTGACCGTGGTGAAACCGACCTGCACAGTGACCGGGCCGCGGACCAACTTCTCAAATCCGCCCTTCATGAAGGTAACGGTATAGGAGCCCGCTACGATGGAATTCGTATCATACAGACCTGCGTCGTTGGTGGTGTAATCCTTCGATATGCCGGTATCGACGTTCACCACCGTGACCGTCACTCCGGGAATCAGCGCCCCGGTACTGTCGGTAACGCTGCCGCGAATGTCGCCGGAGTTGGTACTCTGTGCAAAGCATACCCCGCTTCCAAAGGCCAAAAGAAAGGGCAGGACCCATCGCTTCAAGTTCATCATGGAACTTCCTCCAGAACGGCTGAGGGACGCAAGATAATGCAAACACACTAATAGAAAGCAGCTATAGGGAGGGTGTCAATTATACTTTCGTACAGCTATGGGTTCGGGCGGAAAATCAGGTCGCGCGAAATGATCCCGCGTTGCAGGCCAATGGTCGCCGCCTGAGTGCGATCCTTCACATTGAGTCCTTCAAGACGCGACTCACACGCAGTTCGTCCTATTCGGGAACGAGACTCGACAAAGTGGTTTTGTCGGCGCCTGAAAAGCGGGACGGCTGAGGACGATAACCGTCGCGCGTGCGCACCTTGTATTTCTTCAGCTGATCGCCCACGAGTCTCACCTGGATCGTACGCCAGCCGGCGTTGGTGTTGGGCTTCGGGTAGTAGCTCAGCAAGTAGAGATGTGCCAAATCGTCGCGGATGGAAGCAAATGCCCGGTGTTCATCTTTCCAGTCTTTGGCGAAGTAGGCCTTGCCGCCAGTGGCAGCGGTCATGCGATCAAACACCGCGGTGGACACCGGCTCCAATTGTGCCTTCCGCGTGCTGATCATGTAGATGGAAACACCCGCGGACTGGGCAAATTCTGCGACGTCCTCGGGTGGCACTACACTGGAATTGTCCGGGCCGTTGGAGAACACCACGACGACTTTCCGGCCCGTGTTTTGAGCCGCGTCTTTCAGCGTCAACAAGAGCGCGTTGTAGAGTGCCGCTTCATCTCCGGCGACGGTCGAGCGCACGGCGCGCACGACTTGCGACCGGTCGGAGGTAAGAGGGGCGGCACGAGAGAGATCCCGGCTATAGGAATAGAACGCTATCTTGTCTGCGGTTTCCAGCGAGCGAATGAACTCGGTAATTGCATCTTGCGCGAACACAAAGCCCCGGTACATGTAGTCGCTGGTGTCGAACAGGACGAACACATTCGCGCCACTCACCAGCGCGTCAAAGGTCTGAGGCGAGGTGCCGTCAGAAGGTTGTTTGGTCAGGTCGGCAGAAGGAGCCGCAGACGAGTCCTGCTGCGCAAGCTCACTCAGACTGCGAGCCGGTTCATTGCCCTCCGCAAAGGTAGCTGCCTTCTCCAGAATTCCGTCCTCAGCAATGGCAAAATCCTTGGGGCGGAGTCCCGTAATGTAGTTCCCATTCTTGTCGGTCACCGCCACGTTGAGTTGGACCATGTTGACCACAACGTGAAGATCCGGGCTGTCCTGAGCGTTGATGGCCGTTTGATCTCCAAGCGCTAACCCCAAAGGGATCAGAATCAGCAAAAGCAGTTTCCTTGCCATGGTTTCAAAATTCCTACTCTGCGGCCCTTTACCTGGGACCGCTGTATCATTTGGCACTTCGGTCAAACAAAACTCTCAAGGCCGAACGGCGCTAATCCTTGACCGCGAAGTTAACTTGCCATCCCGAAAATCTGCGCCCGTTTCGTGCATCGCCCGAAGGAGGGCTGGCCAATCCTCAAAGTCGGTAGCGAAGATCTTCGCCACCATGATCCGGGTAAGCTCCGGCACGAGACGGTTCAACATGACGGGCGAATATCCTGCTTCATCGGCCAGGCGAGCCCAGTACAAATTAGGCGAATCCCAGGATTCAGCAAGAAATCGGCTGGAATACCCGGAGAACGGTGGCATGGGAGCCATATTCAGAAGTTCGAGACCATAGTTCTGGGCCATGCTGGGATGCGGCGTGCCAAAGTCGTGCGACAAGCGCTTCCAACTGACCTGTTCGGGGTGCTGCCGACACAACTCTTGCAGTTCCTGGGTGGCGGATCCCAACTCGCCGGGTTGTTCGGGGTATCTGTGCCGGAACTCTGCCGTCAGATAGAAGGTGTCTGCTGGCATCATTTGAGGAAGTATTTCTGATACGCGACCTGCGCGCAGGGCTTGCTCGACTTGCCTTGATCGCAACGGAAGCAACCGATCCGACAGAATGGTCAGCACCTTACTTCGCAGTGCCTCGTCCTTTGCGGAAGCAGTCAGGAGTTCTTCTCCGGTCCGCTGATAGAGAGCGATGGCGTGGAGCTCCAATGGGCTGACATCCCACCAGCGGGGCAGGATCGCGGAGGTCAACAGCTCCGGCGTCAATTCCTTCCAGATCAGCGCCTGAACACTGTCCGGCGAAATGAAATCCTG
>JADGNQ010000338.1 GCA_017883385.1 Candidatus Sulfotelmatobacter sp. | reverse complement strand
GTAACGAAAGACCGCAGTGCGCGCGCGATTGCCGGGCTTTCCATGGGAGGTTCGGAATCGCTTCTGACTGGACTGAACAATCTCGACAAGTTTGCCTGGGTCGGCGCCTTTAGTTCGGGCGGCATTCCAGATGACTTTCAGAAAGACTTTCCTGCGCTCGACTCGGCGGCAAACCAGCAAATCAAGCTGCTTTGGGTCGCGTGCGGCACAGAGGATCGTCTGATCACGGTAAACCGCAATCTGCGCGAATGGCTGAAGACGAAGGGCATTCAGCACACCGACATCGAGACGCCGGGCATGCACACCTGGATGGTCTGGCGGCGAAATCTGGCGGAGTTCGCGGGGCTGCTGTTCCGTTAGGTGTCGGCTTGGGTGATGTGGAGACCCCTCGCTTTTGCGTTCGAGAAACAAATCCCGTAGAGACGTTGCTTGCAACGTCTTGCCGTTGGTAAACGTGCTGTCGGCAGAGACATAGCGAGCTACGTCTCTACGAACGGATGACATTCGACAAACGTACGGTTACGGGACGTCGACGTGCTCCCGGCTCTCCGCCGGCACATAATTCACCGCCGCCGTGCGCTCCAACTTGTCCCATGCGAACCTACGGCCTTCCAGCGCACGCTTTAGCGTCTTGAACAGCACAATCGAAAACAACTGGCGGTAAGCGAAGCGCTGCAGCCAAACCTGGCTGAGCAACCACACGTCTTCCTTGTCGTCAGGCCGGCGGCGCTCCAAAGCAAATGCGATCGCCGAGGCGAAGAAGTCGATCACCAGGAACGCAAAAAAGAACAGCACCAGCTTGTGGAAGCTGGACGGATCAGTGGAGTCCGGGTGGAAGTGTTTCTGGATGTAATACCAGAGCGTGCCCACGGCAAACATGATGTCGATGAACGGTGACACCAGTGGCAGCAGAATCTGGAAGATGACAATGTTGGGCAAGGCCACCCATCCGAGCGCCCCCTTGCGAGCGAAAACTCCACGGTGCTTGTATACCGCCTGCAAAATGCCGAACGACCAGCGGAAACGCTGGCGCATCAGGCCATTCGCGTTGGTGGGCGCTTCGGTGTAGGCGAGCGCCATGTCTTCGTATTCCACGCGATAGCCGCGGCGCAGCAGGGCCATGGTGAGATCGGCGTCTTCCGCGACCGTGTCAATGTGATAGCCTCCAGCCTCTCTCACAGCGGAAACGCGCCACGCGCCGATGGCCCCCGGCACAACACTAACGGCTCCCAGAACGTCTAGGGCGCGGCGCTCGAAGTTCTGGCTGGTGATGTATTCCAGGGCTTGCCAGCGGGTCCAGAGATTGACGCGGTTGCCAACCTTGGCATTGCCCGCGATGGCGCCAACTTTGGGATTGATGAAATGCGGCACCAGTCGTGCGATCGCGTCGGGTGCGATGACGGTGTCGGCGTCGATGCCCACGAAGAGTTCGGCATCTCCAATGTGTTCGATGCCGAAGTTGAGCGCCTCGGCCTTGCCAGAGTTCGGCTTTCCGAGGATGATAACTTTTCCCGCGGCGGCCTCGGCCGCGAAGGCCTTGCGAGCGACTTCGAGCGTGTGGTCCTTGGATCCGTCGTCAATCACAATGACGAGCAGATTCCGATAGTTGGAGTTGAGGGCCGCGCGCACCGTTCGCTCAATGACTTTTTCTTCGTTGTAGGCCGGGATCAGCACCGCGACTTTCGGTTTGTAGGACGCGACTTCCGCTGGCTTTCCGAAAATCTTTTCGTGCACGCGGTCATAAACTGCTGCCGCTCCAATAAACAGGAGTCGCCCCGTCATGAGCAGGTCGCCCACCAGAAAAATCCACGTGATGCCGACGATGCCCGCGTCGAAAAGCCAGAAGCCCGCGCTGTCAAGCCGGGCGGCCCAAAGCTCGCCCGCCGGTAACGGCGCCATCACGTCGGCCCGAGTTTTGCCCAACAGTTCGTAGACCGGCGCGATCTCATATCCTCGGGCCCGGATTCCGTCGATAATCATGGGCAGGGCGCGCACGGTTTCGGCCCGATTTCCGCCGCCATCATGCAGCAAGACGATATTGCCGCAGCGCAGGTCGTCCGGGCGGCACGGTGGCAGGTGCGACAGCACATACGACGTGATCTGCTCAGCGGAGCGCCGCGGATTGTCGCTCCAGTCATTGGGATCAATTCGATTGCCGACCGTGATGTATCCCATCTCCTGCGGAATCTCGAGCGGGCGCACCTGGTCGGCGGTGTCAGGCTCCTCGTCAATCGCATACGGCGGCCGCATCAGCGTGGCCCGCACTCCCACCAGGCTGCCGAAAAGCCGTTCGGTGAGATTCAGCTCCACCTTCATATAAGCGGTGGAGATGTTACTTACATCGGGATGCGTAAAGGTGTGGTTCCCGATGGTGTGGCCGTCCTGGTAAATCCGCTTTGCGATGCCCGAGAACTTGTCCGTCTGGATGCCGATCAGAAAGAAAGTTGCAATCGCGCCCTTGGCTTTGAGCACATCGAGAATCTTGGGAGTCCACTGCGGGTCGGGGCCATCATCAAACGTGAGTGCAACCTTGTTCGGGCTATAGCCATAGCGTCCCACGCGGTAAGGCTCCGGCAGGGTCTGGAAGACCTCGTCGGTGATGAGCTCGCTGTTCGTATCGACGGTGAGATCGCGAGTGCCATGAGCGGGTTTGTTTTCGATGCGAAGGATTTCGCCCTGGCCTTCCATATCCACATAGACTCCGGGTGGTACGTCCCGCAGTTTGTCAGTTGCGCCCGCATCGCCGGGCATGTCCCAGATCCGCCAGAGAGAGCGGTCCTCACTGCCAAGCCGCCACAGGGCGAAGGTCTGGATGCCAAGCGCCTGGGCGGAGCGCATGTGATTCAATGCCGTAACCGCGTCGAGGAACCAGATGTCGTGCCGCAAACCCCTTTCGTCGAGGTAGCTGAAGTGGGGGTTCATGGCGTCATCATCAAAGTTGACGTCCTCTTCGGAATCGCGCGCGCTCAGCCACGCCTCCTGCGCGCTGCTGGGGGTATCGTGTTCCTCGGGCGGCAGTTTTCCCGTCTTTGGTTTCAGTACCCAGTCGTAGCCGTAGTTGGCGATCGCGCAGATGATCTTTTCCTGCGGGATCACGCTCTTCGCGAAATTCAGGTTCTGGACGAACCAATCCTGCGAGGCGACCGGACCGGACGCTGCGCCCGGATAGTGTTCATCGTAGTTCATGAGCACCACGCCGTCCACAGCTGCCGCGATCGCTGGATAGTTGTACTCACCATTGTGCGGCGGCACTGCGACGTAGAGCTTCATGCCCCGAGCGTGCAAATCGCCCGACAGTTCGTTGAGCAGGGCGAGATAGCCAGGCTGGCCGCTGGCAGGGAAGGTCTCGAAGTCGACCATCAGCCCCCGGTAGCGGCCAGACGAGAGAAATTGCGATGCCTGGCGGCGGAAAACCGCCCGGGCATCAGGATCGTTCAGGAAATTTACGATTTCGCCGACCCAAGTCGCGCCGTCGAAGTTGTTCACCATGGGGAAGACTTCCATATTGGCGTCTTCCGCCTTGAGGAACGGCATCACGCGGTCGTCAACCTGGCGCACGGTGCTGCCCTGCACGACATCGAAAAACTTGTTGGTCTGATCATCGATGCCCTGCAGCCGCCCGTCGGCAGTGAGAACATGCAACCAGTCGGGATACAGGATATCGATCTGGCGTGCATAGTCGCGCAGCGACGAGAAGCTGCCCGCGTCCCAGGGCACGTAGAAGGCGGCGCGAATTCCTTCTTCCTGATTCAGCTTTACTTGCGACGCCGCCAGTTTGGATTTGCGGTGCGAACGGGCGGCAAGTTTCTTTTGGCGGTCGCGCGCTTTCTGCTTT
>JADGNQ010000337.1 GCA_017883385.1 Candidatus Sulfotelmatobacter sp. | reverse complement strand
CGGAAATCACGCCCGACCAGATTTGCGGCACACTCCCCAAGGGATTTGACTCGAAGACCTACGCTACTCGGCCCTGGAAGATCACTGCATTCACTCACGATAGCGACCGCTTCGATCTCGGCGGCCGCACTCTGGAAGTCATCGCCACCCCCGGCCATACGCCTGACGCAATTTCTCTGATCGATCGCGCGAATGGCCTGCTCTTCACCGGCGACACCTACTATCCCGCGCCCATCTGGCTCTTCCGGCCAGAAACAGATCTCGATGCCTACGCCACGTCGATTCGACGCCTAGCCGCACTTGCACCGCAGATCAAGCTGGTTCTGGGGGCGCACAACATTCCCGTTGCATCTCCCACAGTACTCCTGCGGCTCGTAGCTGCATTCGATGCGGTGCGGGCGGGAAAAGTCTCGGCCTCGCCGGACTCTCCCGGCAAGGTCCTCTACAAAGTGGACGACGTTTCGTTCCTGATGCGCGCTCTACCGGAATCTGCATCTCACTAGGAGCCAACTTTACAATTGCGGTTTCCCCGATAGGAGTTCTCCCCCTTGCTCGCGAAGGCCCCGGTAAAGCTCCACCACAACCGCCGTCGTTCCCATCACGAGAATGGAGGCAAGCGACGCAAGGGCAACCCAGAATGCGCTTACTCCGATCCACCATGGAAAATCCGCTGACGGGGTGACGGACCCTACGACAACAAACAGTAGAACGACTGCCGCAATAACGATGAACAGAACGAGAGCATAGAGTCCGAACAGCACTTCGGGGCACGTTGAGGAGAGTTTGAAACCCCTCCGCAGAGCGGTTGAGACTGTGGTGTCCTCAATCACCAACACGGGAATAGCAAACGACAGGAGAGCAAACCCAAGTACGCCAGGAACCAGGAAGAACATTCCACCAATCAGGCAGATGCCGCCGATACAAAATGACAGCACTACCAGCCGCAACAGGACGTGAACGATTTGCGAAAAAACGGATCGCACCCGGACTGCTTCACCCTGGAGGTCAGCCCAAACAACTACGCTCGCTCCCGCCATTGCGAAACCGTTGGGTAAGGAGATGGTGGCCAGATAAGCGAACATAACACTGAGTCTCGCGAGCACTCCCATGGAGTGCCACAGTGCGATTGGATCAGTCTGATCATCCGGAGTGTGATAGGCGCGCACGACAAAACCCGTGATCAGGTAACAGATGGACAGCACAATGTACGGCCAGGCTGTCGCCAGCCACAAGGTCGCCAGACGTCTCTTGATAACCGGGAGAGAGCGCTTCCACGCCGAAGTGAGTTTAGCCAAGAGGTCCTCCTTTGCTTGGCACCGTTCCGGCAATCGCGCAGGCTTAACGCAGCCCGTCTTCGCCCTTAATCTGATCCTTCGTCAACCCGCCCACGCGAGCCAGCGGACGCCCGCTATCCGTTACCGCAATCGCGACCATAATCTCGTTCGCTCGCGGCGCGTCATTGATCCGCACTTCCATGCCATCGAAATGACTACGCACAAACGCCGCGTCTTTGTGTCCGAGAGGAATGTCGAGCACTACGCCCATCCCGCCGCGCTTCTTCGATGATGGAATCAGAGCCGCCCCCTTGCCCAGCACGCGGCGTACGGGCGTCCCCAGCTTGGGGTGCAGAATGGCCGCAGCGTGCTCAAGTTCGCCGTTCTCGCCGACCGCTGCCGCCTTTCCGTAGCTCTCGGCAGAGGGTCCCGGAATCCCCAGCGCCGCAACCGCCCGCGCCGTGAGCAACTCGCCCAGTTCTTCACCAGTCGAAATCAACTCCGAAAGATCCTCCACATATTTTCCGGCGCATGGATTCTCAATCACGGCCACCGCCGCCGCCCGCCGGGTCGGCGGAGAAATCTCGCGGTCCATCTCGCGTTGCGTTTCTTCTACAAACGTCGCGATCTTGCGGATTTTTGCTTTCATCTTTCCTCTTTCACCGCAGCCCGTCTTCTCCTTTGATCTCCGACGCTTTGAGCCCGCCCACACGCGCGTGTACCCGAGCCCCGGTCGTCATCACCAAAGCCAGCAGAATCTCGTCGGCTCGCGGAGCATCGTTCACCCCGACTTCCATCGCATCGAAATGACTGCGCACGTACGACGCGTTGATGTGCGTGATGGGCACATCCAGCCGCGTTCCCGGTCCGCCAACTTTCTTGGTCGAAGCTACAATTGCCTTTGCGCCGCCGAGCACTTCGCGCATCGCATATCCACCCGGCACATGCCACAAGGCCCCGTGTTCGATCTCTCCCGCCGATCCTACAATCGCGCCCTTGCCGTAGCCTTCGACGACCTTCGCGTCTCCACCCAGAGCCGCGACCAACTTCCGCGCCATCTCCAAACCGAGAGGCTTCAGGTCGTCCATGAAGCCCTCGATGCTCGCCACATACGCCCCCGCAAATGGATTGCGAATGACAGCAATTGTCGCCGCCCGGCGCAGCGGCTTTTCCGCCACCGGCCCTCCCTCGTGAAAGATTTCCTCCACGCAGGTGACTGTCTTGCGGATCACCACTTCAGGCATGCACCAAGCCCCTTTCGTAAGCCGGGGTCGCAATCATTCTCGCTTCTCCCAGGACTCCGACCACGCGCGTTTCTCCCTGCAGACTCAAAGCAGCGGACCGGATCAGGCCAATTCTCAGCAGCAGTTCGGCGGTCCGCGCACCCGCCACGAACGCCTGATCCACCTCGTCGGCTGTCAACACGCCGACTGCTTGCGTCACCAGCCGATTTCCGAGATCGCTGTCGGGCGCAAGCTCACAAGCCGGAACGCGAACAATCGCGGGATGTCCGGGCAGGTCGACCGCATTGGCAATGATCGTCGCCGCAGCGTCGGCAGCCGCGGCCCGATCCGCTAGCACCGTCACAGCATCCGCGATCCCCAGAGAAAAGCTGCGTCCCCGCCATCCGCTGGTCGCAATTCCCCGCACCGGATCTGCCGCGTGCACCGTGGTCGTGCCGAGCAGCGAAGGACGACCGGGGCGCTCGACCATCCCGACAACAAATTCCTCACCCGGATTTAGGTGCAGAGCAATGTCTCCACCATCGTTCACATAGGCACGCGAAAGTTCCGACGCCGAAACCATCGCTGCCAGAATCTCTTCCGCGACCGCCCCTGCCACTGCTGCCATGGGGGTGATGAAGTATTGCGTGGCGTAGGGCATGACGGCGGCTACCATCCGCCGCGCCACAGCACCCTCTGGCCACGCCGCTTCTGACGAGCACGGCCGCCGCAAATAGGAAAGCTCGTCGCATAGTTCGTCGAGAACCGTAACAAATCGCGCGCTGGCAGCCTGATATGCCGCTTCGACTTCGGCCGGCAGCCCAAATGCCTCTACGATTAAGTCGATCGGCCCATCGTGAAGATGCAGCCTCCGTCCATCAGGCAGCATGCGAATTTGCGCGCGCTGGTTCATCGCTTCTTCTTTATCGCCTCTTTCGTCTTGGCACCAGATTCTAATGGCCACGGATTGTCCGCCCGCGCCGTCACTCGCTTCCGCCCCTCTCCGGCAGAGTCCATCGAACTCAGCGGTCGAACATTTTCCGTGTAGCCCCCCAAGGCCGCGTAGTCCGAGAGCTTCAGCGTGAACTCAATCGGAGCCACGAGCGCCGGGGTTGGTACATATCCGAACGCGTTCTGCGGCATGCGAGTCACGTCGGCCATGAACGTAATCCCGCCGCCCGGCCACACGTAAACCGGTGCGCCACCGCAAGTCACACGCGTCAATGAATCTCGCACCGAATGCGTCAGCTTCACCGGATTTTCAGTCACCCCGGCCCGCAACGATCCGCCCGCGCCTCCCATGAACAGAACCGTGCAGAGCGCGGGTTCGCAATTCTCCTTGATGCGGGCC
>JADGNQ010000336.1 GCA_017883385.1 Candidatus Sulfotelmatobacter sp. | reverse complement strand
GTTGCAGCAGGACGAGTTCAACAAGTTCGCTCGGACCTGCAATGTCGTGCAGAATGCCGTCCAGCGTGAACAGTACCTTACGCAGCATGACCAGTTGATTGGGCAGACGGACGCCTTGCCACGCGATTCGTTCCAGCAGGTCCATGATATCTGCCGCCCTCGGTATCCAGACCAGCGACCGTTCACTAAGGAAGTCGGCCACCTGTTCCCGGATTATCCGCGCTTTGCCGGCGCCGCGCTTTCCCCGCCCCACACTGAGGGAGTCGATGATGCTGCAAACTCCCTCCGAATCGCGCAGGAGGACCATCAAGAACAGTAAAGCAAAACGCCGTCGGTGCTCCTCGCTCACATGGCCGGTAAGGGCCCAATCAAGGAGCGTCAGGATTCCGGTCCGCTTGTCGTAGAGAAAATTGCCGGCATGCGGATCTGCATGGAACATGCCATTCGTCCCCGGCGTAAGCAGCGGAACGCCAATCACTGAATCGATGAGCTGCTCAGCAGTGCGTCGCCGGCGCCAACTCGGCATGCTGGTCGCCGCCTTCGTGATCTTCTGCCCATGTTCCTCCGTCATGGCAGTTATCGTGTCCGTACACAATGGAAGAATCACGCGAGGTATGTGGGTGGACGCCAGCGAGCGATACTCGCACGAGGCCTTCTGCAGGTTTGCCTGCTCGCGAGCGAATTCCACTTCGTGCTGCAGCAAGCGACGGACGTCGTCAAACGTTTCCGAGAGAACGTGTTCAGCGAAGCCATATTCCTGGCTCTTTGAGCCAAGGTGCGCCGCCAGGCGTGCAAGCAGGTCCATGTCTTCGGCAAAATACGCCGAAATATAGGGCTTCATCACCTTAAACACACCGTGCTCCCGGTGCCGCCGTTCCGGGTTGTACCAAGTAAATCGAACTACCGCGCTAACGCTGGCTTCCGAGAAGATCTTGTCTTTAATCTCGACTTCGTGCTGCTTGAGCAGCGGACCTAAATTCTGCACGATGATGGCCCGGATCTCCTCGAAGGTTACATCGCTTATCCCGTTTTCCAGTTGCGTGAGTGCTCGTCGCAAACGCGGGTGTAAGTGGCGATTCCTGGCGATCACCTGCCCGAGCTTCTGTAATCCCGGCACTCTTGCGATCAATCGGAAAAGACGCTTCTCGGGCGTTGTATTCGGTGGAAGCTCGATCTGCTCGACTAGCTTAGGCGCGAGCCGCGGAGTCGAGACATGCGAGCCAAAGTACAACATGGCTTCGCGCACCACCGGCCGCCACTCTGCATACCGCTCCGGGACCAAGCGCCTGACGGATAGGGCCTCAACGAGCCACTGGCTCGCCTCCTCCCGAAAGTTCTTTCCTTCAGCGCTGTCGAGGATCGTGGCTAGCGCACTCATACGGGCAGCCGTGGGTAACTGCAAGAAAAATGCCACTCGCGGATCGCTCAGCGACTTGTCGATCAAGTGATCGAGCATAGAAGAATTTCGGCCCTCGGGATTGCATTGAGCGGTAGGGACGGTCGATCCTTGCTTCATCCAAATAGCATCCGCCAGTTACCACGCCTTTGTCAGTGATGTCGCATGAAGTAACGAAGATAGCGCTGGGCCCCTCATGATTGCCTCCCGCTGTTATGTCACGCCAGAGGCACGCGCTGACAGACAAGAATCCTCGATCTATAGAGGCGTTAAACAGTAACTCGCGAAAAGTCTAAGGGCTGTATCGGAGGCGCCCCTACGAGGAATCCTGGGTTTCATCGGAGTGTGCGGGCGCCTTTCGATACGGCGACTTGAAGTAAGCCCCCTGGCTCTGGGATTTGATTGGCGCTGGGTTGAGACGAGAGGTGTGGCAAGCCGGCGTCGCAGGGCGAAGGAGCGGTCCGTCTTTACCCCGCGCTCCGGGCAACGCACCCGATACAACTCAATCACCACCGTCGCCCGATACTCCGACCAGGGCAAATCCTGAGACGGAATTATCCACCGGTCCACGCAGCCCGATCAAGCGGGCATATAATTCTTCTCATTCCTAATGTGACAACCAGAAATGGAGGATAGGATGAACCATTTCAAACGATTGGGCTTAGTTGCCGGCGCCGTAAGCGTCAGTATCGTTGGGATATGGCTCTTGGATACCCCCGTGATATCGGCTGCTGGACAGGATGCGCAACCCGTTAAAAACAGCTACATCCCTGTAGACGACAAGGAGAGTTTCGCTACGGTGCATGACCGCATGGCCGCCGCGAAAGCAGGGATCATGAAGCGGCAGAGGGATCTGCTGGCGGAGCGCTACGATCTGAGCGACCGTCCGGCAAGCGGCGTCGTCATGGACCGTACCAAACCTGTTCAGGAAGGCGTGCGCGTGAAACTACCGGCAGGCGTCACGTGGGACGACCTTGCCAAGATGACTTCCGAAGATATTCGAGGGAGGGGTATCTTCCCAAATGGCTTCTTACCGCTGCCCCATGCCAATCATCCCGAAGGCGGCATGGTGTTTTCAGCGCTGGAAATCCAGGAAATGTTGAAGCAGGAAAACCGCGACCTGACGCGCTTCGATCTGGACTTCGATATACCGGAACGCTTTCTGCCCGAATTCCCTCCAGCAATGTACCTGTCAACGCGGCCCGACCTTGGCGACGTGTCCCAGGGGCAGTTGTTGACTGTAAACAACTACTACGAACTTTTAAGCGGCATTTTGAACCCCAAGCAGCTTGAGGGCTTGCGGCTCTTGCTGACCCCGTTTCCTCAGCAGCAATTCAATGAAACCATCGACCGGCGTTCAGTCAAGCCGAGCCGCGGCGTTGCGTGCCTGGACTGCCATGCAAATGGCGGTACCAATGGCGCTTTCCATCTGGTAGGGGATATCCGGCCACAGGAGTTTCGTCATCGCATTGAAACTCCGGCTCTGCGCGGCGTCAACATTCAGCGCCTCTTCGGTTCGCAGAGAGCGTTGAAGTCCGTTGAAGATTTTACTGAGTTCGAGCAGAGAGCCGCCTACTTCGATGGCGATCCGGTGATTGCGACCAAGAAAGGCGTAAATGTGCTGGAGCGCGGAAGCCAAGTGCATTTCATGGCGGAATTTCAGGATATTCTCGACTTTCCGCCGGCGCCCAAGCTGGGGTGGGACGGCATGCTGGACCCCAACAAAGCCTCCGCCGCGGAAATGCGTGGGCAAGCGGTCTTCTTCGGCCAGGGGCGGTGCGCAAGCTGCCATTCCGCGCCCTACTACACCGACAACACAATGCACGATCTCCATGCCGAGCGCTTCTACAAACAGCACATCGAGAACGGCATGATGATGGCCCATGACGGCGCAATCAAGACGTTCCCGCTGCGCGGCATCAAGGACACCCCGCCCTACATGCACGATGGACGGTTGTTGACCCTCGATGACACCGTGGAATACTTCAATCTGATTTTGGGAACGAAGCTGACCGATGCGGAGAAGAAGGACCTCGTAGCGTTCATGCGCGCACTATAAGAACCTGTCTGCAAATCAACTCACGTTCAAGGTATGCCGGGGCTTCAGCCCCGGCATCAACCCGGCTCGGGAGGCGGGCGCCCACGTCTCAATGCAGGTTCACATAACGACTACGCGAGGGTACCGCAGGTGTGGTTATAAGAACTGGGAAACCACGAATCTCGACGCGCGCGCTCTGTCCCTGCGCCGGCACTCAATTCAGGATCGGCCGCGAGGCGAGAATATCCCGCAGGTCGGCGATCTGCCTGGCGATCTCGTCCATCTCGGCCGCGATCTTGTCGCGCTCCAGCCCGGTCAGGCGCTGCAGGCGCAGATCGAGGATGGCGCGGGCCTGCTCCTCCGACAGCCGCGCGGTGCCGGACGCCGACACCTTGTGGCGCGGATCGTCGATCAGCTCGATCAGCGAGGCCGCCGTGGTGGCGGGCC
>JADGNQ010000335.1 GCA_017883385.1 Candidatus Sulfotelmatobacter sp. | reverse complement strand
CAGCAGTTGCTTGCGCGAAAACTTCTTGCGCACCACAACCTCGCCGCGCCGGTTAAGCCCAACCAGATGAAAGACTGTCTTGCCGAGATCAATGCCGATTGTGTGTAGGTCCATGGGACGCCTCCTTCGTAAGCCTCTTATACCCGACTTGGGTCAAGGCGGCGGACCATCCCATTAGTTACGTCCCCAGGACGTACTCTCACGACGCGGGCCCGAAGTCTTCTTCCAGGAAATGTGGCGTTACGGAGAGCTGCTCGCGCTGCGATCTCCTCGAAGCCCGTTCCAGGCGAACTTCCAGTCGCCAGACCACACATGCACAATCATTGGTCGGCTTTCCCGAGGTTTTCTCTTCATGACGACACGCCGCCAATTCATGCAAAACATTGTTCTCGCCAACCGAGAACCGACCGACTTCCGGTTTGTCCGTGACTCAGGTAGAACCAGGACCTGGCGGGCGTTCCAGAGCGTTCTGCAGGTTCTTCAACTTATAGGTTCTACAAGAGAGCCGGGACACTTGCGCAGGGCACGGATCGGCGAGTACACCAGCCAAAACGTCGAAAGTAGTGTGCCGAAACTGGCGACGAAGAGCATCGAGCGCACACCGATCCAACCGCCTATCAGGCCTCCTAACAATGACCCGGCAAGCGTCGCGCTGAGTCGGAGGAACTCCGCGCTAGCATTCACTCGACCGAGCAATCGCTCCGGCGTGATTGCCTGTCGCAGGCTGACCTCGTTGATCTGGTAGATGGTCGCGGGCCCATCGCCCGAGATTTGTTGAAGGATCAGCAGCAGCGCGGCGGTGAGCGTCGCTCCCTGCGCGAGGGGAATGAAGAACATTGCGATGCTGGACAACAGCAATCCCACGATCATGGCCGGGCCGATGCCAAGCCTCCGTGTCACGCCTCCAGTCGCCATGGCGCCGGCCAAGGAACTGATCCCGCCCACAGCCCAAATTGTGCCGAGTATGCCAGGTGCAAAACCGAGATCGCGTACCATGTAGAAGATCACAAGTGCGCCGTACACGCCACTGAAGAACTCCTTGGACAGGGTACATGCCGCCAGCACCCGCAGAAGGGGATGGCGTAGAACTGCGAGTAATCCCTCCGCAACCTCGCGGCGCATGCTTGCTCTCTCGCCGCACACCGGCGCCTGCTCTGGAGCCTGAATCAGCCAAACTGAGACCGCGGAGACTACAAATGAGATTGCATCAATCAGGATCGCGATGGGGGCGGTTAGCAGCTGCACAAGCCAGCCGGCCAGAGCGAGCCCGCTGACCTCCGCGACGGAGGCGCTTGCCGAGACTTTGCTGTTGCCCTCGACTAAGTCCTCCCGGGCTATGAGCGAGGGCAAATACGATTGGTAAGCGACGTCGAAAAGAACCGTCAAAACACCGACGAGGAAGGTCACGACGTAGAGTTGCTGGATCCGCAAAAGTCCCAGGACTGCCGCCAGTGGAATGGTGGCGAGCAGCATGGCGCGGCCAATATCCGCGCCAATCATGATGGGACGCCGCCGCAGCCGATCTGCCCAAGCGCCCGCGAACAGCCCGGTCAGAACGCCTGGTGCGAGGCGCGCGGCCGCAAGTACCCCGAGTTGGAACGGCGTAGCATGAAGGATCAGGATTGCGGTGAAGGCTAGAGCCGGACCACCGATCAACGAGCCGAAGACTGAGACGGTTTGGCCGATCCAGACCCGGATGAAGTCGGCATGACGCCAGAGACCGGTGAAACGTTGTCGCAGCATAGAGCGGTCCGCAGCAAATGGCGGTTTTCCTTCTTTCCAAGCTCGCCGCCAGATCAATGGTGAATCATAAAGGTGGCAAGATTATCAACATTGGAAGTATGTACTCATTCTTTGGATAGGCGCTCGTTCCCTCTTACAGCGCAGCCAAAGGAGCGATCGTCCAACTGACTAAGTCAATGGCCATCGAGCTCGCCCCGCACAACATTCAAGTCAATGCGATTGCACCGGGCTGGATTGAAACCGACATGACGGTGGCTGTACGTGCAATGCCCATGAACGACGAAATTATTGCTCGGCCCCCCGCCGGTCGATGGGGCAACCGGAGGAAATTGCTGGAACGGCGGTGTACCTGGCCTCACATGCTTCGGACTTCGTCACCGGCACTACAATTCCCGTCGATGGCGGCTATGCGATCCGATGAGACCAAGCGACCGCGTGTTACGCTCCATATCAATCCCTGGTGGCTGCTAACGACTAACGAGGCTCACGATGCCGGAGTTCACGACCCTCATCAGCGGTTTGTCATTCACCGAGTGCCCGCGATGGCGCGATGGCCGGCTCTACGTTTCTGACTTCTACACACAGCGGGTTCTCGCCGTGGCCATGGATGGCACCGCTGATACCGTAGCTCAAGTGCCCCATCAGCCCTCGGGGCTCGGCTTCCTGCCCGACGGCCGCATGTTGATCGTCTCCATGCGCGACCGCAAAGTCCTGCGGCGTGAGGCTGACGGTTCGCTCATCGAGCATGCCGATCTTTCCGCCCTCGCTCACTGGCACTGCAACGACATGCTGGTCGACCATGACGGTCGCGCCTGGGTCGGCAATTTCGGGTTCGATCTAGAGGACGGCTCGTCGACCCGCACTACCGTGCTCATCTGCGTTGACCCCGACGGCACTGCCAAGGTTGTCGCCGACGAACTCGGCTTTCCCAACGGCATGGTGCTCACCCCGGACGGACTCACGCTGATCGTGGCCGAATCGATGATGAACCGGCTCAGCGCCTTCAATGTCACTGACGGTTCGCTGGGCGATCGTCGGACTTGGGCTGCCTTCGGCGATCTTCCGACATCGACAAACTTCACCGAAGCGCTCGGGCAACTCGCCGTGGCTCCGGACGGCATTTGCCTCGACGCGGAAGGTGCGGTGTGGGTGGCCGATGCCGTCCACAGCCGACTGATTCGCGTCGCCGAGGGCGGCCGCTTCCTGGAGGAACGTAAGACCGATGGAGTCGGAGTGTTTGCCTGCATGTTGGGAGGTGACGACGGGCGCACGCTCTTCGCATGCGTCGCGCCCACATTCCACCAGGCCCAAGCTTCCGCGAACCATCAGGCCTCGATCTTGATAACGACGGTCGAAGTGCCTCATGCCGGATTGCCCTGAGGCGGGCAGCGCTGCGAGTCATCGCCAGCAGTTCCACCGCGTCTACATTTTCACTTGGCGAAAGAGAAGCAATGCGACGGCGAACACTGGATCGCATCGATGTTCTTCGACCAACAAGACACGAAGTTCCCCAGAAGTCCGGTTCGGGGAGGTCGCTTGGAAGTATAGTCGCCAAACCTCCGACTGAGAGCAGACGACACGCCGTACAAGAAACGATAGGGCGTTATACGGCCAAGTGAGGTTGAGCACTTCATAAGGAAGGCGGGATCGAGTCTTCTCTCCGGGTTGCTGACCATCCTCCCGCAATCCTGTCGATGAGCGCATTGGCATGATGGCGACAGTTGACTGACCAGTCTGAGGAAAGATTCCTGATTGCTCGGTGACACCTGAGGACAGACTGCAAACAGAGGATGTCGACCGCATATAGGGTCGCTTCTCCGCACGGCACGCTTGCCCCTCAAACGATCAGTGGATGTTCACATTTGGAGCATTTCTATTTCAGCGCAAATACGATCGTTATACTGGATCTATGCACCCGCCCCAACCCGCACGGCCCGATCAATACCGGAATCACCACCGGAATGAAAACGCTGGTG
Organism: Candidatus Sulfotelmatobacter sp.; assembly: GCA_017883385.1. Classification (GTDB taxonomy): domain Bacteria; phylum Acidobacteriota; class Terriglobia; order Terriglobales; family Acidobacteriaceae; genus Sulfotelmatobacter. Next base: position 165 of record JADGNQ010000335.1, on the reverse strand, counting down.
GTCCTGTGCGCAGGAGCCGACCCGCAACTGGCAACCAGCAGTCCCGTAGGGCAAGCCCCCGAACTACGTCAGGATGATCCTTTGAGTCAGGGCTGGGGCTGGTGGTGGTTTAGCAAGACCGAACTACGCGACGATAGAACCGTGCTGTATGCCACCTATCTGCCC
>JADGNQ010000034.1 GCA_017883385.1 Candidatus Sulfotelmatobacter sp. | reverse complement strand
GGAAAACGAAAACCTGCCGTCGACCGCACACTTGCCTTGGATAGCGGATGGTAGGTCTTTGGGCTTGCGCTTCCGCGGGCTGTTGTCCCCGAAGTCGGCTCCGGGGAGATCTCCCCGAAGGTCCCCACTCGGCTAATATTCAGCCACGACATCTCCTCGAAGCCCGTTTCTGGATAACTTCCGGGTTGCCGACAATCCGCCCAGTGGCGAGCCGATTCCCGGGTTGTGAGTGCTATCGGATGTTACGCCAACTATGCATGAGATTGGCGAGCCCGAATCTGCGCCTTTCGCATTCCCTCAATATCTCAAGCCCACCAAACACCCGACAGTCCGTTCCCAGACTAACTTTCGTAAGCTCCTTCTCACACCGATCGTTACCTAACGTTGCATCGCTTCCGAGCCTAGAATTTCTCTAAGGCCCCGACCTGCCGAATCGCGAAGGGAGTGCACACGTGCCACCAACTCGCCCGCAGCCGCCGTCCGATGCCAAGCTGTTCCTCATCCGCATCATCGGAATCACGCTTTCGATCGCAGGCGCGTTGGCCTGCACATTTTACGGATTGCGGCATTACCACAATTACGCGTACATGGGCAAGCAACCGGAAGAAATCACTGCAGCCCAGGCCTTCAACGTCCCGCTTGACGCCACTAGGCGCTGGGTTCGCTTGAAAGAACCTCTCAATCTCAATTGCGACCACGCTCTCCAGCAGATTGACGGCGGGACCGTGGAGTTCACCGAATTCCTCGCCTATGACGAGACCGGCAAATATGCCTTCCTGCTGGAATACAAAGGTGATACCGATTGTGCCGGCACGCGGGCAGTCCCCTTCGAAGGCGTGCTCAAAGCTGCTCCCATCCGTTGGTGGACGATGAACAACATGCCGTATCCAACTTCGGACCCCGTCGAACTCCGACTGGGAGAAAAACCCAACGAAGAACTGAAGCAAGCGATCTACGCACTGATAGTCATGCCGTTTGTTCTGGGGCTCACCGTATTTCTAATCCGTTACCAAAGACCAGATTATCCACAACCAGCAAACCGCCCCCCGAGGGAAGAGCCACAGCCTCCGGACGCTAGGACTTTGCGAACACTGTAGAGTCCCTCGCAGAACAGTGAGAAAACAGTGGCCGCACACGTCCAACCACCTAGCCAATTGTCGTAACCAGGATAGCGCTCTTCACCTCGAGCGGCTGGGTTCGGATTCCGGCTGGATCACGGGCAACCCTTCCATAATTCCGATAAGGTAAGAGTCGCCGACAAACCGGGAGTCATCGGATTCCGGTTCAACGCTGCGTGCTACATCCCCGCGCACCGTGCCACACGCGTCAAGCCCCTGGTCATGTTGAGATACTAGTAGTCGTGAATGATCGGCAACCTTCCTCATAACAACCCCTATGAACATGCGGCACCTTGCGAAACCCAAAGCCGAATGCGCGTGGCCAGATATTCCATAGGTCCGATTTGCTGACACTCAGGGGCGATTCTGCCCGAGTAACGGGCAGCCCTTCCCCAATCGGGTCACGGAAGGCTTGCCGACAATCCGGGACTTGCGTGCTCTCCAAGCCCCGGTGCCACCAGAACTCACTATCTGATACGACGAGGTCCGATGCCTCCATGGGGTGCAAGGCCAGATTCTGCGGGCCACTTTGCCTCTTCCCCTCGACTGAGTGAGGGGCGGAGAGGTGACCGGGTTAAAGTGGCTGTCACCTGAGTAAGTCGCCGTAATGGTGTGATTCCCTTTGCTCAGACTGGAGGTGGTCAGGGTAGTGCGGCGCGAAGGGTGTCGGACTGTGCCAATCGTGGTGGTTCCATCCCAGAAGGTCACCGTGCCTGTCATTGCGCCCGCCAATATCTGACTGCCTTGCACGGTCACGTGCACGTCGGCGGTGAAAGTAACCGGCTCGCCCACCGACGACGAGTTGGAGGAGCTTGTGAGACTGGCCACGGTGCCTCGGGTGTTGAGGAGCACGGTTACGGTAGCGCCGTCAGAATTGGCTTTCACGAGGTCGGTTGCTCCGTCAGCATTGAAGTCACCCGCCGCGATAAAACGGGATTTCGTACCGGCGTCATAGTTCACCGCCGCCTGGAACGTGCCGTTACCATTTCCCAACATCACGCTCAGATTGTTGGCGAGAAGGTTGGCGACCGCTAGATCCTGCTTAGCGTCGTTGTTGAAGTCTCCAACGGTCACGTAGATGGGTCCCAAGCCAGCAGCGTAGTTGACCGCCGCTTGAAAGGTGCCGTCGCCGTGGCCCAGCAACACACTCACGTTGTTGGTATTCAGGTTTGCCGTTGCCAAGTCGAGCTTGCTGTCACCGTTAAAATCTCCCACTGCCACCGCGCTTTCGGAGTTGTCCCCAACCGCGTAGCCTTTCGCCGCCCGAAAGGTGCCGTCTCTGTTGCCCAAAAACACCATCACAGCGCTGAGAGGAGGACAACCGCCGCAGGTGCCACCGCCCACTGCCAAGTCGGGCTTGGCGTCTCCGTTGAAGTCTCCAACGGCCACGTAGAGGGCTACGAATCCTGGCGTCGTGTCGTTCACCGCCTCGCGGAATGTGCCGTCGCCTTTACCGAGCAGGACGCTCACGTGCCCTTGAATATCGCCGGGTCTATAGTTGTTCGCCACCGCCAAGTCCGGCTTACCGTCACGGTTGAAGTCCCCGATGGCTACGGAGTAGCCGTACACATCCGTGTGATAGCTCGTCGGCGCACTGAAAGCCCCGTGACCATTGCCCAGCAGGACGCTCACGCCGATGTTGCCGGAGGGGTCATTGTTCGCGACTGCCAGATCCAGCTTGCTGTCACCATTCAGATCACCAACGGCCACACTGATAGGCCGTATCCCCGCGTTATAGTTCACCGCTGGCTGGAAGGTGCCCGGGCGGCTGCCCAATAGCACGCTCACGTTGTTACCGATCTCGTTCGCTACTACCGAGTCGAGCTTGCCGTCACCGTTGAAGTTGCGGGCGGGTGACGGGCAACCCTTCCACAATCCGGTAACGGAAGGTTAGCCGACCATCCGGCCAGAACCTCGTCTTTCGATTTCCACGGTACCCCTCTTCTCACCGAGACGGACACGTTTAAACATGTGGCCACATATACGCCACAATTCAATTGGCTGGACTTCGAGCATCGAGGGTTACGAAGGCACGTTTCCACAGACATGGGGCGGAACCCAGGGCGGAACCCCCTTACGATCGGGCAGCGTCGCGTTTGCGTTTCCGTCAATCCTTCCCTATCATGACTTGGTTTTCCTGCTTTTGTCCTTTCGATTTCATTGGGTTGCATTGCGACAATCCGCAATTTTCCCTTCCAAGGTTTTTTGGAGGAAACGCGCATGCCCGATACTCCCGATGACAAGACTCTGAGCGAGAGCTCAGTCCAAGTGTCTTTCACCAGCATCGGTCCTTATCGGTTAATCCAGATGCTGGGTGTGGGCGGCATGGGCGAAGTCTGGCGAGCGGAACAAACCGTACCGTTTCATCGCACTGTCGCGCTCAAGCTAATCAAAGCGGGCATGGACACCAATGCCGTGGTAGCCCGCTTCGACTCAGAGCGTCAGGCCTTGGCGCTCATGGAACACCCCAACATCGCCAAAGTTTTTGAGGCCGGAGCCACGCCCGAAGGCCGTCCATATTTCGTCATGGAGTACGTGCCCGGCCTGCCCATCACCGATTACTGCGACCGGCATCGCCTTACCATCCATGAGCGCCTGAGCCTTTTCATGCGAGTCTGTGAGGGTGTGCAGCATGCGCATCAGAAAGCGATTATCCACCGCGATCTGAAACCTTCCAACATACTGGTCCAGGAGCTGGATCAAAAGCCCGTTCCCAAGATCATTGACTTTGGATTGGCCAAAGCCACAGGGCCCCGCCTGACCGAAGCCACCATGTACACCGAATTCGGCCGCATCGTCGGCACCCCCGACTACATGAGTCCGGAGCAGGCTGACGTTACCGAGCACAATATCGATACCCGCACCGATGTCTATTCCCTCGGCGTGATTCTCTACGAATTGCTCGTGGGAACATTGCCCTTCGGACCGGCGGAACTGCGCGGGACCGCGGCCCAAGACCTACTGCAGAAGATTCGCGCGAAAGAACCCACACGCCCGAGCATAAAGATCAAATCTTTGGGCAAATCCTCGGAAGATTCAGCCTCGAAGCGTCAGGAGGAGCCCAGTTCATTGCAGCGGCATCTGCGCGGCGAGTTGGATTGGATCACCATGAAGGCCTTGGAGAAAGATCGGACCCGACGGTTCGGTTCGCCTTCGGATCTGGCCGCCGATCTCCATCGGTACTTGCACCAACAACCTGTGCTGGCCGGACCGCCCAGCGCCAGCTACCGCGCCAGCAAGTTCATACGACGCCATCGGTTCGGCGTCGCCGTGGCGGCGGCCGCCGCCGTCTTGCTTATCGCGTTCGCGGTAACCATGGCCGTGCAAGCGCGACACATCGCGAAAGAGCGCGATCGTGCCAACCGCGAGGCTGAGACTTCCAAGCGCGTCTCCCAGTTCATGGCCAGCATGTTCAAGGTGGCGGACCCACACCAGGCAAGGGGAAACACCATCACTGCCCGTGAAATCCTGGATAAAGCTTCCAAAGACATTCATACAGGTCTTGCCAAAGATCCCGAGGTCCAGGCGCAGATGATGCATCTGATGGGCGGTGTCTATGACAACCTCGGACTCTATCCTCAAGCCCAGTCGCTCTTCGCCGATGCCGTTGAGATTCGAAAACGTGTTCTAGGCCCGGAAAACTCCGACACCCTCAAATCAATGCATGGTCTGTGCCGGCCACTTCGCGAGCAAGGCCAGTACGCCGAGGCGGAGAAGTTGCAACGCGACACTCTGGACATTGAGCGCCGTGTCCTCGGGAACGAGAACCCGGAGACGTTGGCCTCCGTGGCTGAACTGGCTATCATTCTCGATAACGAGGCCCGTTATCCCGAGGCCGAGAAACTGGCTCAGGAAGCCTTGGATACCAATCGCCGCATCCTCGGCGTCGAGGACGACCAGACCCAATGGGCGATGATCATCCTGGCCAGCATTTTTGCTGACGAGGGCCGCCTAGCCGATGCCGAAAAACTGTACCGCGAGGCCTTGGATGTTCGCCGGCGAGTCTTCGGACCCGATCAACCGGACACCCTCTCAGTCATGGATGGATACGCAACCACGCTCGCCATGGAACACCACAATGACGAAGCAGAAAAGATGCTGCGAGAAACGCTCGACATCCGGCGGCGTGTACTCGGATCAGAACACCGTGACACCCTCATGTCGATGAACAATCTCGCCAATATGCAGTTCATCGAAGGCCACTATGGCGAGGCGGAGAAACTGGAGCGTCAGACGCTTGAGATTCAGCGCCGCATTCTCGGCCCCGATCATCCCGATACCGCCATGTCCACTTACAACCTGGGCGGGATCGCACTGCGCAAAGGAAAAACCGACGAGGCGCTCTCGCTCTTGCGCGAGGCCATCGACCACGGCCTTGCCCCCAACATCGCGGTCAACATGGAGAAAGATCCTGATCTCTTGGCCCTCTATAAAGACCCGCGCTTCACTTCCCTAGTCGCCCACGCCAAGGAACGCGCCGCCGTGCAGAAACTAAACTAGTCGTCTGCAGCGTGGGCGGACCATTCCGTTAGTTGGAGGCTCCGTTTGGCGCTTGCCGCCCGATTGCGGGCGAATTACGCGCAATGCGGAAGTAATTCCCGAGACCCGATCACCGACTTGCCGCCTAAAGCGTTTTCCAATCCATTCTTCAATCCATTGAAACTTCGCCTTACGCGTGTTTGCCAGGGTTTGGGCGGTCCCTAGCGGCGGCTCAAGTTGTTGAGGGGACTGAATAGATGGGCTTTGACACGGGAGAGGTCAGGAGTTCGAGTCTCCTCGTGCCTGCCATATTTTTCAGCGGGTTAGCGAAACTTTTTATTCCAACCGTGCACATCCCCACAAAGAATTGGTATAAGTGGCGAAGACGCTTGTCTGGGCACTTGGACCGCCTTACGCTCGATTCGTGCGGCGCGCCATCCTGGATTATGAGTCGATTCGCGTTGTGATTCACCGGTTGTTCCGCTCCAGCTCTTTCGTGCCGACATTTGCCCCATCTCGATGGATGCGATTGGTGTTGAAGTCGCTTGGTCCAGGCGTTATCACTGGGGCCGCCGACGATGACCCATCCGGTATTGCCACGTATTCTGTTGCGGGCGCTCAACTTGGAACCAAGCTTCTCTGGACCGCGCTCCTGACGTGGCCGTTGATGGCTTCGGTTCAAATGATGTGTGCCCGCATCGGCAAGGTAACGGGACAAGGCTTGGCTGCGAATTTCAAGCAGCGATTTCCACGTTGGCTGCTGCTTGGGGTCGTCACGGCCCTGCTTGCGGCCAACACGATTAATATCGGAGCGGACCTCGCTGGCATGGCGGATGCGGCGGAAATGCTGACGGGGATCAAGTCGCACCTGTTTGTAGTGGGGTTCGCGCTCCTGATTTCGTGGGCAACGATCCGACTCCACTATCACCAGATAGCGAATGTGCTCAAGTGGCTGGTGCTAGTGCTCTTCGCCTACCCGATAACCGCGTTCGTGGCGGGAGCGGACTGGGGCGGAGTGGCTCGCGCGACCTTCATACCGTCGATGCCACATACCAGAGATGAATGGTCGACGCTGGTGGCGATTCTCGGCACCACGATCAGTCCGTACTTGTTCTTTTGGCAGGCGAGTGAAGAGGTTGAAGAGGAGAAGTCGGCAGGTCAGCGTACCCTTGCTCAACGGAGAGGAGCAACACTCGAAGAACTTGAGCTGCGGAACATCGATGTGGGTGTGGGTGCGTTCTTCTCAAACATAGTCATGTTCTTTATCATCCTGACCACCGCCATCACCCTCAACCGCCACGGTATTACGCATATCGAGACTGCTCGCCAGGCAGCCGAGGCCCTTCGACCGCTCGCGGGCAAGTTCTCCGCCATCCTGTTTACCGTTGGCGTTGTCGGTGTCGGTTTTCTCGCCATCCCGACGCTTGCGGGATCAGCTGCATACGCTTTTGCGGAAACGCTTGGGTGGCGCCAAGGACTGGACAAGAAATTCAAACAGGCGCGTGCGTTCTACGTTCTCATACTACTGTCGACCGGGGTGGGCGTCGGACTGGATTTCACAGGCATTAATCCTGTGAAGGCCCTCTACTGGACAGCCGTCATCAACGGATTATTGGCTCCCTTCCTTCTCGTCGCAATCCTGGTTATCGCTTCGGACAAGAAACTGATGCAGGGCCAACCGAGCTCGCGCTTGGGATGGACCATCGTAGCGATCACCACCGTGGCAATGTTCGCCGCCGGTGTTGCCATGTTTGTCGTCTAGAACTGCCGATCCAGCCGCCGTCGATCCTCACTCTCCAGTCTCGAACTATTCGAATGATCAGGACTTGAGTGCTTCTTCCCGCCGATGGTGCACACGAGTTCCTTCCCTCCGGAAATGAGTGCCGACGATCACGGTTCCGCAAAGGAAATTCAGGACGCTGGGAATAAAGCGCCGTCTGGTCGGTTATCTGCTATGAGCGCGGAATAACGGAAGACCCTTTGGCGGTGCAGGACTCAAGACTCACAGATCGCTAATGGGGTATTTAAGACACGCACAAGCAGAACAACAGGTGCAGGCATGGTAAATCCTTTCGAACTCAAGACAGTACTTCTGGCGAAGCACGCACAACATGTCGGGCTGATCCATTTTCCAATCGCGCTGTTCATTTCGGCAGTGGCATTCGACCTCATAGCACAGTGGACAGCGCGACGTGGATTGGCGGACACAGCCTACTACAACCTGCTGGCAGCAGCGATTTCAACATTCCCAGTTCTTGCCACGGGTGTTCTCGCGTGGCAGTTCCAACTCGAGGGGCAGAAACTGAAGGGCATCTTGTTGCTGCACCTGGTACTCGCGTGCGTTTCGAGTGTGATGATCTGGCTGGTCTGGTGGGTACATCTCCGCGCACGGCGGCGGGCGAATCCGTTGCCGAACTATCGACTGGCTCTCGAACTTTTGGGCGTCGGTATTGTCGCGCTGACCGGGCACTTGGGCGGATTCTTGAGCGGCGTAAACGGACCCGGCTAGACGGATCTCCCCTCGATTTTTGTTGGGAATAAAGATGCCTCGTGCCAGTTATCAGCTCAGAACGTTGCAAACTAAGGAGTGCAAATGACAGACAAGAAGCAAGATCTTATTGATCAGAATTTGCAAGACCTCAACAACGACGGCGTCGACCGCCGTGGATTTCTCAAGTGCATGGCATGGGCGGGCACAGGCTTGGTCTGGACTTTGGGCGGTGGCATCCCGGTGTCTCGGGCATTCGCCAAAAGTCATGGCAAGGATGCCGGCAAAGGCGGGGATTTCAGCTTTGTGCAGATCAGTGACAGCCACATCGGCTTTAACAAACCGGCCAATCCGGACGTCACCGTTACTTTGCAGACAGCAATCAACAAGATCAATGTTATGCCGCACAAACCTGATTTCATCATCCATACAGGTGACCTGAGTCAGCTTTCGAAGCCCAGCGAATTCGATACGCTGGATCAGGTACTAAAGGGAGCGTCGGCAAGACAGATCTACTTTGTGCCCGGTGAGCATGACATGCTGACCGACAATGGCGAGCAATATCTCCAGCGCTATGGGAAGGGCACAAAAGGCACTGGATGGTTCAGCTTCGATCACAAGGGTGTGCATTTCGTCGGTCTCGTAAATGTAGCCAATTTGAAAGCCGGTGGCATGGGGTCGCTCGGTCACGAACAGCTGGAGTGGCTGGAGGCCGATCTCAAGGGCCGCTCTGCCAGTACTCCGATTGTGCTCTTCGCGCACATTCCACTGTGGACCATCTATCCCGATTGGGGCTGGGGAACCGACGACAGTGAACAAGCCTTGTCTTACCTCAAGCGTTTCGGTTCCGTCACGGTGTTAAACGGCCATATTCACCAGGTCATGCAGAAGATCGAAGGTAAGGTTTCGTTCCACACCGCAATGTCAACCGCCTTCCCTCAACCCGCGCCTGGAACGGCTCCTTCAGCGGGACCGATGAAAGTCCCAGCCGACCAGCTGCAGCGTGTGTTGGGTATCACCGACGTGAACTATCTAGTCAGCGGTCGCAGCCTTGCAATCGTCGATTCGCCACTCGCGGACTCGAGTTCTGCGGCTTCAGGGAGCGGACGCGGCCTGGCGGTAGTTGACTCAACCGTTGGGTAAATCGGCAAGGATCCGCTCCAAACAAACAAGACCAAGCGAGAAGATCAAATCTAGAAAGGAAACAGAAACATGACCAAGAAAAATGTGTGGATTGCAGGTTTGGCGACGCCGGTAATGATTGCGATGCTGCTGCTGTTCGCGGGATCACCGAGCGTCAGGGCAAATGACCAGCCCGCGGCGACAAACGCGGAGGTGAAAATCGACAATTTCAGTTTTGGGCCGGAGACGCTCACGGTACCCGTCGGAACGACAGTTACCTGGACCAACCAAGATGATATTCCCCATACGGTGGTGAGCACAGACGGTGTCTTCAAGTCCAAGGTGCGGGATACGGACGAAAAGTTCTCCTACACGTTTGCTAAGGCGGGAACATATCCCTACTACTGCTCGGTCCATCCGAAGATGACCGGCAAGGTTGTGGTGCAGTGAGGCAGGGTACTTCCAGACGGCATTGCAACGGAAGCGGCCTCTGTTTCTCGAACCGATACAGACTTGTCCGCTCCTTGGCAATTCTGGAATTACCACGCAACTCGCAGGAGCCGAAGTCCCTGACGGGGTAGAGCGAACCGCAGATGCAGGGTTCCTTTCTCGATCGCTACCCATTCAGGAGAACTCAAGAGCTGTAGCTGTCCCGTTCTCTCCAGGGTTTCGCGCTGGCCCGCAGAGAGGGACGTTGGCGAGCCCATTTCATTCCACGCGGTGAATGCGTTGCTGTGTCCGGAGTCGACCAGGAAATGCTCGAGCAACGCGCGGCTCGCCTCTGCCGGTAGACCGCTGACCGTGAGATCAATGGGAGCAGCCGCCGCGGGAAGATCATCATCGTGATAATTCCAGATCAGGACCTCAAGTTCGTGATCCTTTCGCGCAGCAACTACATTGATATCCGGCTGTCCGCGCACTCCGGCAGCAACAACATCCTCCGTGGGTAAGGTTCCAGAGCTGGTTGCCTTTACGCGCTGGCTGCCCAACAAGCCAAATATGCGGAAGGCATTCAACACCGGCTTGTCGATTCCATCGGTCGCCAATTCGCGGAATCCTTCAAACGGCGACTGATCCTCGAACTCAAAGGCCCAAGTCACGGCGCCCAGAAGATTGACGTGTTCGCGACTGGCCAGTGCCATCGTGTGGCGGAAGGCTTCGGCGGTGTAAGCGGCATACAGCGGACCGTTGCGGTAGGAATTCTGCGGGTTATCCTTGGCGGAGCAAGCCGCGCATCCTTCCGGATCCGACTCGCCCAGAATGATCGGTGTCTGGCGCAACTCCGGAAACGACGCGACGATCTTGAATCCCCGTTCGATGGATGCAAGTTGCCGGGCAATTCCCATCTGCACATGATCGCCTTGCCACTTGGGGGAGCCTTTGGGATGGAAGGAGATGAAATCCAGAGGCGCGCCGGTCTTCCCGGTTGAGTAGTTCTTCTGATGCGCGCAATGTTCCAGGAACAATTGCAGAAACTCGGCCGCCTTCGGATACGCAGGCCCAGTGCTGTCGGGACCACCCACTCTGGCTCCCGGAAGAGCTCGCAAGATTGCTACGGCGGAAAAGTCGTAGAGCTTAAAATACTCCTCCGGCGTCCCCTGCCAGTAGCCGATGTCGGGCTCGTTCCACACTTCCCATAGCCATGTTTGCACTTCGGCGTCGCCATAGCGTTCGCGCAAATGGCGGACGAACTGAAACACCAGTTCCGACCATTTCTGATAGTCCTTGGGCGGATAGGCCCATCCGGTGTAAATGGTGCCGACCGCATCCCGCGGAAAGTTATGGCGGTAAGGCGCAGGATGGGTTGAGAGTGCCTCCGGCATAAAGCCAACTTCTACCAGCGGCTTGATTCCGGCTGCGTGAAATGTGTCAAAGATGCGATCCAGGATCGCCCAACTATAGACTGGCTTTCCGGCCGCGTCCTCGGTGTAGACGTTGGTGGATCCCCACTTCAGTGAGGCGGATCCGTCTCCGGTGGTGAAAAGGTTGTGCACTCGCACATAGACCGGGACCGGGCTCAAGGCGGCCAGTTCGCCGAGCAATTTCTTTCCGTTCGGAGCATAGGTGTAATTTGGTTCGTCGTATCCGAAGAAATTCCAGGCTGGAGCGACGGTCCCCGCTGCCTGATCGGCGTCCACGTGAACCTGCACGCTCTCGGGATGCTGGGACCAGGACAAGGGACCGGCAAGAAACAGGAACGCCAGTGCTCGAAAAGACGATGCGCAGACGGAAATGAAGCGGGAGAACGTTGTATGCGAGATAGGCAACTTGGCGGTCATTGTAGGCCTTGCATTGGCGGATTGACAAAAGGAACGCAGTTCTCTATGTTTTCGAGCAAACGATTACTCGCTGACCGTATGCGCTGCTGGGTGTCGGAGTCGGGCCCGGAACGGTTTCGGCGCGGAGTCGTGCTGCACTGGCGATGCCGGTGGGTTTGATGCCGGCGGCAGACAGGAGTGAACCGATGGCCATTGTCGCGGGAGTCGATTTCGGCACGCTGAGCGTGCGGGTTTCTCTTGTCGATAGCGAGCATGGCCTGATTGGCTCCGCCATTGCCGAGTATCCTCTGCACCGCAAACGCGAAGATCCAGACTACGCGACGCAATCGCACGACGATCACATGCGCGCGCTGGCGTCCGCCACCAGGCAGGCGGTGCAGGAAGCGGGAATTCCCGGCGATCGGGTCGAGGCTATTGCCCTCGATACCACAGGCTCCAGCGTGATTCCAGTCGCTGCCGACCTCACTCCGCTCGACGATTACTACCTCTGGTGCGATCATCGGGCAAAACAGGAAGCCGCCGAAATCACTGATCTCGCGCACCGCGAGAAACTGGAGGCCATCCAGTGGTGCGGAGGGGTGTACTCATCCGAGTGGGGATTCGCGAAGTTGCTCCACTGGCTGCGGCACAATCCCGGCAAGCGCAAAGAATTCGCGAGCGCTTTCGAACACTGCGACATGGTGGCCGCTACGCTGTGCGGCATCACTAGCCCGGCGCAGGCGAAACGAAGTATCTGCGCGATGGGTCACAAGTGGATGTGGAACGCTGCGCTCGGTGGGCTGCCGCCGGAAAGCTTTCTCGTCAAAGTTGATCCGCTGCTGGCCGGCGTTCGCGCGAAATTGGACGGAGACTACGCGACCTCCGACAAGGTTGCTGGAACCCTGGCCCCGCAGTGGGCGGAGAAACTCGGGCTACGCGCGGGCATTCCCATCCCTGGGGGGGGCTTCGATGCGCACTGGGACGCAATTGGCGCAGGTGCGCGTGAAGGCGACGTAGTGAACGTGGTCGGCACTTCCACTTGCATCATCGCATATGCGAAGCAGGCGGAACTCATCCCGGGCGTCTGCGGTGTAGTAAAAGGCAGCGTGCACCCGCAATACACCGGAGTCGAAGCGGGCCTCTCAGCCACCGGAGACATCTTCAGCGCCATCGCGCGGCGAGCGAACACTACTGTCGTAGAGCTGAGCCAGGGCCTGGAACGCTATCGCGCCGGGCAAACCGGATTGCTGCGGATGACCTGGGACAACGGCGACCGGACTGTGCTGGTCAATCCGAATCTCGGCGGAATCACATTCGGATGGAATCTTCAGCACACGGCCCAGGACGAACTTTTCGCAGCGATCGAGGGAACGGCCTTTCACACCCGCGTGATTCTCGATCGCATGAGCGAATATGGTGCGCCAACGTTGCGCGTGATCAACGGTGGTGGGATTCCGCAGAACAACGCTGTACTCAATCAGGTTTATGCGAATGTCTTGGGCAGGCCGGTGCTCGTGCCCAGCAGCAAGGTCACGGGGATCGGTTCCGCGATTTTTGCATTTCTTGCGGCGGGTACGTTCAAGACCATTGACGAGGCGCAGGACAGGATCTGCTCACCCTACAAGACCTACGAGCCCGAAAAATCAGCGCAGCGAGTGTACGCAGATCTTTATGAGCACTATCGGAGAATCTATTTCGCCTTCGGCGAACCGGGAAAGAGTGAGTTCGGACAGGTGTTGCCCGCTTTGATCCAGGGTGCAAAGCGCTGAGGTTCTCAAGGTTATAAGCAGGAGCGAATCTGGATGGTGGTCTGCACAAGACTTCACGGAGGATGAAAACATGTTTTCCGACACAAGGCGAAAGTTCCTGCAGCAAGCGGCGACTGCTGGCATTGCGTGCTCCTCGAACCTGCTCGCGAGCCGTTTTGCATCGGCCCAAACGGCGTCCACCGATTCAGCCGCGGTCGCGCGCATCTACGTCGATTCCCGGCGCACGATTGCTCCGCTCGACCGCAACCTGTTTGGTTCGTTTCTAGAGCACCTGGGGCGCGCGATCTATGAGGGTATTTACGACCCGGGCTCAACTCTGTCGGACGGCAGCGGATTCCGCAAGGATGTGTTGGAAGAGGTGCGCCAGTTGGGGGTTCCGATTATTCGCTATCCCGGCGGCAATTTTGTGTCGGGATACAACTGGCTCGACGGCGTCGGGCCGAAGAAAGATCGTCCGCGAATACTCGACAAGGCGTGGAACACGGTCGACACCAACCAGTTCGGCACCAATGAGTTTATGGCGTGGAGCAAGATCGTCGGTACGCGGCCCCTGATGGGACTGAATCTGGGTACCGGTACGGCTGAGAGGGCAGCCGCGCTGGTCGAGTACTGCAACATCGAGAAAGGAACGAAGTGGAGCGACCTGCGGCGCAGCCATGGAATTGAACAGCCGCACAAAGTGGAGCACTGGTGTCTGGGCAATGAGATGGACGGTCCGTGGCAAATCGGGCACGTAACCGCCACGGAATACGGAATGAAAGCACAAGACGCCGCGCGCCAGATGCACGCGGTCGATCCCTCACTCAAACTGATTGCCTGTGGATCCAGTGGCCCCGGGATGCCTACTTATCTCGAATGGGATCGCGAAGTGCTGGAGCAGTGCTATGAGTATGTCGATGCGCTCTCCTTGCATCGCTATGTCGGAAATACCAAGGAAGAAACCGGAGGAGACAGCGCGAAGTTTGTAGCCATGAACCTGAGCATGGAGCACCAGATTGCGGAGACGCTGGCAGTATGTGATCTGGTGCGCGGACACAAGCGGTCGTCGAAAAAGCTGTGGCTGTCGTTTGACGAGTGGAACGTGTGGTATCGCGCCCGCGATGCGGAAGCGATGAATGGACATGAGCACGAAGCCCCGCATCTGCTGGAAGAGGTTTATAACCTGGAAGATGCCCTTGTAGTCGGCGGGATCGTCAACACCCTGATGCGCAACGCGGACCGGGTCAAAATCGCGTGCCTGGCACAACTCGTGAACGTCATCGCTCCGATTGTGACCAACGCGAAGGGCCTTTTCCGGCAGACTATCTACTATCCCTACAGCTGGGCGTTGCAATGGGCGCGCGGTAACGTGCTTCAGATACTGGTGGAATCGCCCACTTACGAAGTTTCGGAACTGGGCAAGGTTCCCTACCTCGATGTGGCGGGAACTCTGAGCCCGGAGGACGGCAAGGTGTCGCTGTTCATCCTGAATCGGGATCTGACCAAGGCGCAAACCGTCGAAATCAATTGGCAGGACCGTACGCCGGGCAAGGTATTGAATTCCAGCGTACTCACCGGCAGCGATCTGAAGGCCTTCAACAGTTTCGAAGCGCCCCAGCGAGTTGCTCCGCAACCATTGGACCGACTCTCATCCAGTGGCGGGCGCACGAAATTTGAGGTGCCTGCGCGGTCCTACACGGCTATTCAGTGGGGGGCATGATCGGCTGGGCTGAAGTTTTTACGGTCGGGCTGGCGTTTTCCTTGCGGGGGTCTTCGGGTGGTCGGAGACCAGTCGTGTCGACTCGCGAAGCACCAGGTGTGTTTTTAGGGTGTACTCGGTTCCCGTGGCTGATGGCGTCTCCCGTTGTAACTCGGTGAGCAGCGCGTTGAAAGCTAGGCGGGCGAGATCGGCTTGAGACATCTGCACGGTCGTGAGCGCAGGCAGGACAAATTGAGCCAGACGAATGTCGTCAAAGCCAATGACCGACAGATCCGATGGAATTCGGATGCCCTCTTCGTAAGCCTTTCTCATCACGCCCATGGCCGTCATATCGTTGGAGCAAAGGATGGCCGTCGGTCGGGTCGCCCCGTCCAGGAGTTTGCCGAAGGCCACGATGCCGCCTTCGATGGTATGAGTGCCTTCCACGATCAATGCGGGATCGGCTTCCAGCCCGATTTCTTCCATCGACCCTAGAAACGCCTGCTTCCGGGCTTCGGCCGATTTCAAATGCAACGGGCCAGAAATGAAGGCGATTTTGTGATGACGAAGCGCGGCCAAATGCTGGACCGCCTGACGGATGCCATGGAGGTAGTCGATGCGAATATTGCTGACCCGGGCGCGCGGCGGTCCGACGTCGACGAATACCAGCGGCACCTTGCGCAGTTTCAAGTCCTCCAGCAGCACCTCTTCCATGCCGAACGTCATGATGGCGACGCCCTCGACGCGGCGTTCGATCATTCGCCGGACCGCGGCCTCCATGTGGGTGGGGTCGTTTCCGGTCGAGGTCAGCATGATCTCGTAGTCATGTTGGACCGCAATCCGTTCGAACACCTGGACGATCTCGGGGAAGAACGGGTTGGTGATCTCGGAAATGATGAGGCCGAAAATCCGGCTTCGTCCGGAAACGAGCGCCCGCGCCTGAGTGTTCGGATAATACCCCAGCTCTTCGATGACACTCCACACCCGCTTGGCAAGCTGGGGATTGACGGTCGGAATCCGATTGATGGCGCGAGAAACGGTGGCGGTGGAAACTCGTGCTCTCTTAGCGATTTCACGGATATCCATTGATCCTCACTTACTTCTGCCAGAATTTTGGCCCGCGATCTCGGCGGGAGATTGCGTGGGCAGGTTGACGCTCCTGTGGGGCCCTCCCGAGCGAGACGACTTGCGTTCCAGTTTGGCGTAGCCCTTGGCAAACTCCTTTCAAGAAACTGATTTGGACCAATGTCCGTGAAGGTTTGCCGTGGGACGACTTCCAGAAAACTATAGCATCCTTGGGAGCAAACGTTTACTATGTCCGCGGGTTTTCTCCTTCAATCGAGAGTCTTGTCATGATCGGACGCCGACAGTTTCTTCGCACAAGTCTTGCTGGTGCTGGGGCAGTTTTCGCCGCCAAATCTTCTCTTCCCCTTGCCTGGGCGCAGTCGGGTGTCACCGACTCCCGCATTGAAGTACTCGCGAACGAGCCTCTGGGAACCATTTCGCCCAACATATACGGGCATTTCACCGAAAATCTGAGTGGTGTGGTTTACGACGGAATATGGGTAGGGCAAAACTCCAAGGTGCCGAATGTCGACGGCATCCGCAAAGAGTTGATCGACGAAATGATCAAGATCAAGCCTCCCGTGGTGCGTTTCCCGGGTGGTTGCTTTGCGGATAGTTACGACTGGCGCGACGGCATTGGCCCCGCGGACAAGCGGCCCCGGCGGACCAACTTCTGGAATGGAGGCGAGACCAGCGCGGCTCCCGCGAGTCACCGCTACGATCCCAATGAGTTTGGCACGAATGAGTTTGCCCACTTCTGCAAGCTGATTGGTAGCGAGCCATACCTGGCCGCGAATTTGCGCAGTCTCCCCGCCGTAGAATTCTATCGCTGGGTGGAATACTGCAACTCCCCTGCCGGGAGCACGACCCTGGCTGACATGCGTGCGTCCGCTGGGTTCAAGGAGCCGTTCAATGTGCGCTATTGGGGAGTGGGCAATGAGTCCTGGGGTTGCGGAGGCAATTTCACCCCCCAAGAGTACGCGGCAGAATTTCGGCGGTTCACGACTTGGGTGCCGCGCTTCGGACAAGAGTTGTCGTTTATCGGCGCCGGTCCGAACGTAGACAATTGGGCTTGGACTCGAGGTTTCTTCGAAGAGATCGCCCGCAAAGGACGAGGGGAACTCCGCTCGGTTTATGGGTGGGCACTCCACCACTATGCCTGGAACATGAGCCGCGGGAAGACGCAGGATTGGATTCAGGGCAAGGGTGATGCTCTGACGTTTGATGCGGTGGATTGGTACGAGCTAATGCGTGAAGGGGACCGCATGGAAGGGCTCATAAACGGCCACTGGCAGATCATGGGAGAGGAAGATCCCCAACACTGGGTAAAGTTGATTGTCGACGAATGGGGACCGTGGTATCGCCCGGGCAGTGAGGCGACTGCCGGCGATCAACTGGAGCAGATGCCCACTTTGCGCGATGCGGTCTTCAGTGGCATGACTCTGGATACTTTCAATCGACATCCCGAGAAAGTCGCCATGGCGGCGTGCGCGCAGCTGATCAATTGTTTGAACAGCCTGTATCTGGCGCATGAAGACAGATTCGTGGTCACTCCAGTGGGCCACGTGTTCGCGATGTATGCCGCGCACCAGGGTGGGCAGGCGCTTCGTACGATCTTCTCCGCGCCCACGATTGACTATGATCGAGACGGGAAGTCCGCGTCTTTCTGGGGCCTAAAGGGTTCGGCCTCGTTGCACGACAAAGAACTCACGCTGACGGTGGTCAATCCTCATGTAAACGAGTCCCGCGAGGCGCAAGTTGCGGTGCGGGGAGCGAAGCTCAAAAGTGCGATGGCCACAGTCCTCAGTCATACCGACATTCATGCCCACAACACATTCGCTCAGAAAGACGTAGTCACGCCAAAGACGCAAAGCGCGGAGGTCAAGGGAGACATCTTGAGCTTTCGCTTTCCCGCAGCGTCGGTCACCAAGCTCGCAGTACAGTTAGCCTAGGGACAATCTGACCGGTGCAATCGCGCCTGTTCACGATCCCAGTCTGATGCGAGAGGGTGGCATGACGACCGCAGGGGCTACGCGACATAGTTCTCGAGGGTGCCAATTCCCTCAATACTGATGCGAATTACATCGCCGTTCGCCAGCGTGAAGTCATTGGCTGGAACAATGCCAGTTCCGGTCATCAGAAATACGCCTTGAGCAAAACTGTTGTCCCGGAAGAGAAACCTGGCTAGGTCTTTCGGCTCACGTTTGAGTTCGGCCAGCCCAGTGGTTCCTTGGAAGACGGTCTTGCCTTGCCGCACGATCTCCATCTGGATCGTGGTTGTCTTGTCTAGCGGCTCGTTCGACAACAGCACGCAAGGACCAAGAGCACAACTGCCGTCGTATATCTTCGCTTGCGGCAGATAAAGTGGATTCTCACCCTCGATATCGCGAGAACTCATATCGTTGCCAATGGTGTACCCCACAATTTCGCCGGCAGGGTTCATCAGCAGAGTCAGCTCCGGTTCGGGCACAGACCACTTCGCGTCGGATCGGATACGCACGGCACTCCCAGGCCCCACCACGCGCCGCCCCGTCGCCTTAAAAAAGAGCTCTGGCCTCTCGGCTGCGTAGACTCGGTCGTAGAAGCTGCCTCCTCCCGCATCCTTGCTCTCGTCGATCCGCGCATTCCGGCTGCGATAGTACGTTACACCTGCGGCCCACACCTCCTGGCTGACCACGGGTGCGAGAACAGTGGCAGGATCGAAGCTCGCCGGTGCACTCTTGCCGGCAACCTCACGAACTCGCAGATACAAATCGGAACTGCTCACTAGCTCGTCCCAACCGGTAACGGGGACAAGGTGGAAATTGTCGCCCTCCTCGACGAACACGCCGCTTGAAGTGCGATAGAGTTTCATGCAACTAGCCTCTCGTAACTCCGGCTGGGATGAAGATTAATGTGCGATTTGCGCTTGGCCGTTGCCTCGGTCGAGCGCGAGAAATTGCCTAAACATCATAAACGCCGGTCCGCAGCGGATGGTGCGCCGGACAAGGTTGTTTGTCAAGGTAAGCAAGTGTGGGGACGGCCCAAGCGCGGCCCAGACCGCCAAAGAGAGAGCATTCGCAGCCGAGGGGCCCGCGCTTGACTTGCCCATGCGCGGCTTTTAGCATGGCGAACTGAATCTCGCGCGATCCGTGTTCTAATCCGATGCAGCCTCGCAGTCGAACTGACCGATACCGGAGCCAACCATGAGCGATTCCTCTCAGGGAATGAACCGTCGATCCTTCTTGGGCAAATCCGCTGCAGTCATCGCCAGCGGTGTCGTCCTGCCCCGTACGGCGTTGTCCTACGAAAACATCGTTGGCGCCAATGATCGCATTTCGCTGGGGCATGTCGGCATCGGAAACCGCGGTGGGGATCTTGACTTGATCGCGTCCAAGTTGAAGTCCAGCCACAACGTCGAGATGACTGCGGTCTGCGATTTGTGGAAGTTGAACCGGGAGAAGGCCGTAGGTACCAATACCAGCTACTACGGTCGGGCTCCGCGTGCGGTCCAACACGTGGAGGAATTGCTCGCTATGAAGGATGTCGATGGCGTGCTGATCTCCACACCGGAGCACTCGCATTCGCCAATCCTGAAAATGGCAGCGGAAGCGGGCAAGGATGCCTATGTCGAAAAACCGATGGGGAACGTGCTGGCCGAAGCACAAGCGGCGCGCGATGCCGTGCTTCAAGCGAAGACTGTCGTCCAGGTAGGCACCCAACATCGAAGCGAACCGTATCAAAAAGCGGCGCATGACGTGGTGCAGCGCGGAACTCTGGGAGACATCAGCAAGGTTGAAATCGTGTGGAACTACCACGGTCCGCGGTGGCGCGGGCGTCCAGAGGTCAAGCAAATCCGCGAGCAAGACACGGACTGGAACAAGTGGCTGCTGACGAAGGCGTCGCGCCCGTTTGATCCCCGGATGTATTTTGAGTTTCGACTTTACAAGGATTTTTCCAGCGGGATTCCGGATCAGTGGATGAGCCACGCGATCGACGTGGTGCACTGGTTCATGAACGACAGCTTCCCCAAGTCGGTCGTGGCGCACGGAGGAGTCTTTGCCTGGCACGATGGCCGCGAAACGGCCGATACGTTCCAGGCGTTGCTGGAATATCCGAAAGGGTTCCTGGTGAGCTATTCGACCAGCTTCGGCAATGACGCGCCCAGCTTTACGCGCTACATGGGCAAGAGTGCGACTCTGATCAATATCGGTGGGGAAGGCAGCCCGCGTTATCAAGTGATCGAGGAGAAGGGGACTCACGAAGACGACACTGACATTGACGAAAAGAGAACGTCGAAGTTCATCTCTCTGCCGGGAGAGAGCAAGCTTCCGCCAATGGGCATTGACGATCTGACTCTGGAGCACATGGCGAACTGGTTCGAGTGCATGCGTTCGCGCCAACAGCCCAACGCAACGGTACACGAGGGCTTTGCGCACTCCGTGGCGTGCATGATGGCTGCCCAGTCATATTTTTCGGGCAAGAAAATGTATTGGGATGCGGCGACTGAAACGATCGTGGATCGCCCTCCGGCCGGTAGTTAAGAAGCGGCGGAGACGCTACAAGCCGCACGCATGGGCGTTCCCCAGACACTGGCCGACCACACGGGCATAATCGGCGATCGCGATCTCTGGGTCGTCGATGTCTGGGTGCCAGAGCTTCTCCCATTCGAAACAGTAGAAACCTTTGTATCCAATCGAACGCAGTGCCTCGATTTGTCGCGCGACGGGCACGTTCCCGCGCCCGGTCAGCACATACTTGCGATCTTCACCGCTTCCGACGGAATCTTTGAGGTGGGTATGGCGGATCCACGGACCCAGTTGCTTGACCGTAAGTTCTGGATCTTCGTTCGAAGTCGCAAAGGTGTGATGCGCGTCCCAGAGCAGTCCAACGTGCTCGGAGTCGGCCCGGTGCAACACATCTTTCAGCGTCGCTGAAGACGTGAAATGGTCGTGCGACTCGATGATGACAGTCACGCTACGTGGGCCGGCGTAGTTCCCCAACTCTCGCAAGCCTGCGGCGACCCGCGCTTTGGTCGCTTCGTCGGGTACAGGGCTCTTGTCGGATTCGGCCTTGCCGCCAAAGACGCGCACAAGCGGGGCTCCGAGAGTCTGCGCCAGATCGATGAAGCGCCGCGCGTCTGCCAACTCCTTTGCCCGCTGTTCTGGATCTTCCACATACATGGCGGCGGAACTGCTCACGCAGGCAATTTTCAGATTACTGGCGCGGATATCCTTCTTGGTCTGCTCGATGCGATCGGCAGCGAAGATCGGATGTGCAGGCAAATCCAGTTTGCCCTCGAGGCCGCGCAGTTCGATGGCGGCGAATCCGTGCTCCGTGGCAAAATCCAGAATCTTCTTCCATTCCCACCCGGGACATCCCAGCGTCGAAAAGGCCAGCGGGATACGGCTCGGCTTCGCTTCGCCTGCCTTTGTTTCACCCACTTTTACTTGTGCCAAGGCCAGCGGAGTCAGCAGAGCCGACGACATCATCTGAAGAAATTGGCGCCGGTTATTCGGCATGGTCTAGAGTTCTCCCTTCTTCAATTGCTGCACGGCATAGTCGCAGGCGCGTGCCGTCAACGCCATATACGTCAACGACGGATTCACGCACGACGACGAAGCCATGGCGCCTCCGTCGGTAATGAACAGGTTCTTCACGTCGTGCGACTGATTGAAGGAATTGAGGACGGAGGTCATTGCGTCCCGGCCCATGCGGGCTGTGCCCATCTCATGAATCGAAAAGCCAGGGGGATCGTCATCCGTAAAGGGCTCGATGTCGTGCGCACCCGCCGCGGCGAGCATTTCCGCAGCCGTGATCGCCATGTCTTTCCTGAGCGCATACTCATTCTCGCGCCACGCGCAGTGAATTTTCAGCGCCGGAATTCCCCACACGTCCACCTTCTCTTTATCGAGCTCCACGAAGTTCTCGTGATTCGGCAGGCACTCGCCGTACCCGTAAAACGTGAACCTCCACGGTCCCGGCTTGCTGATCGCTTTCTTGAATTCAGGACCGAACCCGGGCTGTGCGATTCCGCGTTCCCATCCTTGCCGGTTGCCACCGCCCTGGAAACCATATCCTCGCAGGAACCCGGCGTGCTTGGTCTTCACATTGCGGAATCGCGGAACGTAGATTCCGTTTGGCCGCCTCCCCAGCATGATGTGGTCTTCATTGCCAGGAATTGTCGCGACTGCTCCGCCTGCCTTGATGTGGTCCATCAAGTTGTGGCCTAGTTCACCGCTCGAATTCGCCAGGCCGCCCGGGAACTCTGTGGTCGGAGAGTTGAGCAGAATGCGAACCGACTCCAACGCCGAAGCGCAGAGAAAAACAATCTTCGCCCGAAACTCCAGCGTGTTGCGCGTCTTTGCGTCGATGACCCGCACCGCGTTCGCCTTGCGTGTGCGCGCGTCGAAACCAACGCTGTGCACGACGCTGTAAGGCCGCAACGTCATCTTTCCGGTCTTCTCCGCGGCAGGCAGCGTTGCGTTCAGGCTGCTGAAGTACGACCGCGTGATGCATCCGCGCTCACACGGTCCGCAATAATGGCAAGCAGACCGGCCCCGGTGATCCTGCGTGAGTACGGCCGCCCGACCGATCGTCAGAACCCGTTCTGGGCCAAAGTACTTCGCCACCGCGTCCCGGACAATTTTCTCCGCGCAGGTCAACTCCATCGGGGGAAGGAACTTGCTGTCGGGGAGTTGCGGCAGGCCCAAGGCTTCACCGCTGATTCCGACAAAATCCTCGACGTAGTCATACCAGGGTGCGATGTCGGCATAACGGATCGGCCAGTCGATACCAATTCCGTCGCGCGCGTTCGCTTCGAAATCCAGGTCGCTCCAGCGGTACGACTGGCGGCCCCACACAATGGAGCGCCCGCCCACCTGTCGCCCGCGGATCCAGCGGAACGGCTTGTCTGGGTCGGTTGTGTACGGTTGCTCCTTGTCGCTTACGAAAAACTTTGACGACCATTCGTCACAGGCATAGCAAGTGCTCTGAATCGGCTGATCTTCCAGTTGTAGGCGGCGATCGCGCATCCCGCGAAACTTCATCTCCCACGCGGGCACGTGCTCCACGTAATCCTGCTCCGGAGTAATTGAGCGGCCGGCCTCAAGCACGAGCGTCTTCAGCCCCTTCTCGGTCAGCTCCTTTGCGGCCCAGCCTCCGGTGATGCCGGAGCCGACTACAATCGCGTCGTAGACTGTCTCTTCCTTCACTGGCTCTCCGGTCCTTTGCTGGTCCCTGCTTCGGCGCAACTATCGTGGCGATCCGGGATGATTTCGAAATGCAATTCTGCGGTCGCGCCCGCTTCCGACGTGTAATAGGCGGTGAGCGTGAGCCGTCGCATCGTGGCGTAAGAGCCATGGTCCGTCGGCGTCGCCCCGCGGCCATGCCGGGTCCGATCGTGGACTCGTGCGGCTTGTTCCGTCATCTCTTCTCCCAGCACGGTCAGGATGTCTGCCTGTTCAATCGGCGAGCCATCGACAAAATCCTTGCCAAACAGAGAACGCGCCCGCGCGTCCACATCCGCCAGGCCGCGCAAGAAAATTGCACGCTCCGGCTCGTCGTACCACTCCGTCAGCATGAGGTCGACGAATTCGGTCGCGCCCACGTGGGTGGCCCCCGGAGTGTTGGTTTTAGGAAGGATGAGTTCCGCCATGGTTCTGACGGTAGCCTGCTGGTGGGCGTTCAGCGTGCGCGGCGGCTGTGTCTCAAGGAATGCTCGCGCTTCCCGGAGTGCCGACAGTAGTTTGCGCGGCATCAGCGGGAGCACCGCACCCGTCGTCAGCAGTTGCAGCGCTTCGCGTCTATTCATAGCGAGATCTTTTCGTGTCCGTCAGTCGATAATTGCCTGATACGCGAGTTCGTGGACCTGGTGGTCCAGCGTCAAATCGCCCGTGGGATGCAGTTGCGCCATAAAGATGACGATCATCTGCTCTTTCGGATCGATCGTGAATCCAGTGTAGAAGAAGCCTCCCCAGTTGTACTCGCCCACAGATCCGAGTTCGGGGAGCGGTCCTTTGACGCCTTCCACTCCGAAGCCCAGCCCGAAACCTTCGTCAGAGCTGATCTTGCCGAGTTGATCCTGCGTCATGAGTTCGACAGTCTTCCGGCTCAACAGATGCGTGCTGCCCACCTTGCCGTTGTCCAGCATCATCTGGCAGAAGCGGGCATAGTCCATCGCGGTCGAGACGAGACCGGCCCCGCCGGAGAATAACTTCTTCGGGCCGCGCGACGGATAGTCCGCAGAGTAGACAAACGATCCCTCGCGAATGGGCGTGTCAGGGAATCGATTCAATCCCTTATCGGGGAAGTACGTATAAGCTGTCGCCAAGCGGTCAAGCTTATTGTCAGGCGGAAAGAAATAGGTATCTTTCATTCCGAGAGGCTCGAAGATGCGTGTGCGGAAGAATTCGTCCAGCGGTTTGCCGGAGACGACTTCCACCAAGCGGCCCAGCACATCGACGCCGAGACTGTATTCAAAGCGGTCTCCGGGGTTGAACAGCAGCGGGAGGCCCGCCAGATGCTTCACGCTGTCGCCGATAGTACCGTCGTATGGCAGCAGCCCACTCGCTACTCCAGCGGTCTCGTACATCGGACCGAGGTCACTGTTCCACTGATATGTGATCCCCGACGTGTGGCGCAGCAAGTCGCGAATCGTGATTTCTTTTGTCGCTGGAATCGAGTAAGGCTCACCCGAGGCCGGTTTCACCAGCACCTTCGGATTCTTGAATTCGGGCAAGTACTTCGACACCGGGTCGTCGAGCAGAAACCGGCCCTCTTCGTACAAGAGCATGACCGCCACGCTGGTGATGGGCTTGGTCATGGAGCAGATCCGGAACATGGCGTCGGGCTGCATCGCCTTCGCCGCTTCGCCGTCCATCATCCCTTGCGACTTGAACCAGGCCACCTTCCCGTGCCGGACGACCAGGGTGACCGCGCCTGCGATTCGCTTGTCGTCAACCTTGCGTTGCACGACGGCAGCGATGCGCTCCAGTCGCTCCGAAGACAGCCCGACCGACTCCGGCTTGGCGCTGGGCAGGTCTTGCGCTAGTGATGCGACGCTCAGAACAAGAAGACCGAGAAGAATCGGAACGATGCTCCGATTCTTCCCGGTTGAAAGATACGTCGAACGCATGCTTCCTCCCGCAACCACGTTCTACGACTTTATTGTTTTGGAAGCCGCGTCCCAGGTCACAGGCTTCTGGCGGAAATACGATTCGTTGGCCATGTGGCACGCGACGGCGGCGTTGTTGCCGAAGACCGCATCCTCCGTCACCGGCTTGCGCGATTTCACCGACGAGAAGAAATTCTGCAGGTGCGGGCGCACATCGTCCCAATCGTGTCCCTTGTACACGGTGTCTTCGTGCACGGGTTCTTTGCCCAGTTGCGGGTCATGCTCCGCGTGCCACTGTTTGACGTACTCTTCCCGCATCTTCGCCGGGAAACTGAAACTGTAATAGCTCGGGTCCATATCAACGCCAGACTGAGGAGAATGCCGCAGCTCGAACTCGCCGGCGTCGAAGAGTCCTTTCGGCCCCATGAAGCGCGCCAGTTCTGGCGTTTCGCAACCCAAATCCAGGCGGACATAAACCGGAATACCGTGATAGTCGAAGAGCACGGTGTGAAAATCGGGCATGTCGCGGCCGTCGGGAAAGCGAACGATGCTGCCCATCGCCGTCGCCGACTTGGGAATTTCATTCCATCCCAGCGTGACCAGCATGCCGCTGATCAGGTGCACCATCAAATCGCCGGCCACTCCGGTGCCGTAGGCTCGCCAGCAGCGCCAGCGTGCGAAGTGGAGCTTGTTGAACGGAACCTTCGGCGCATCATTCAGCCACGTATCCCAGTCCAGGTTTTGCGGAGAAAGATCGGTCGGAGGCGGATACTCCCACGCGCCCGTGGGATCGTTTCGTCCCAGGGTGAGTTCCACCATCTCAATGTCGCCGATTGCCCCGGCTGCGTACAGTTCATGCGCCTTGGCGCAGAGCATGGAACTCACGCGCTGTGAGCCGATCTGCAGGACGCGCTTGTTCTTCTGCGCCGCCTCGACCATGGCCAGCCCGTCGGCCACGTTGTGCGACATGGGCTTCTCGCAATAGATATCCTTGCCGGCGTTGCAGGCGTCGACTACAACGCGCCTGTGCCAGTGATCGGGCACGGCCGCCACGATGCAGTCGATGTCTTTTCGATCGAGCAGTTCCTGATAATGACGGGTGGTGGGTAAGCTCGTGTTCCCTGTGATTTCCTTGGCCAGCGTGTGGCGTCCGTCGTACAGGTCGGCGGCGCCAACGCACTCCACGCCAGGCAGCGTGATCGCCCCGCCCAGCAAACCGGAACCCTGCATGCCGATTCCAATCATGCCAAAGCGAACACGATCGCTGGGCGCCACGGCCCGCGGCAGTGGTTGAGCCTCGAGTAGGACAGTTTTTGAAATCAGCAGCCCGCCAGCGGCGGCCGCCGCACTTCCCTGCAAGAATGCGCGTCGCGAAACCCTGCGTCTCATGGGAATCCCTCCGAATGAATTTGAACTGCGACCTACCCTCGCGAACCCGATTACTTCTTCAGCGGCTTAATGGCTACTTCCTTGAAAAATACGATGTCGTTGTCACTGTGATTCTGCAAACCCATGTAGCCGAAGTTGGGTCGGGGCCCGTGCTGCGGCTCGAAATCAAACTTGCGATCCGGTACCGGATCGCCATCTTTATAGTCTGTAACCTTCACGCCATTGAGCATGACGACGGTGCGCGGCCCATCCAGCGTGATTTCCATCGTGTTCCACTCCGGGCCCGGCTTCCAGGCCTTCGCCAGCGGCTTGGTCAGCGAGTACAGCATGCCCGTGGAATGGTATTCGTCCTCGTCCGACTTCTCGGGATGGTTGTCGATCTGGACTTCAAAGCCGTAGTGCACGGGCATCCACTCCTCGCGGGGCTCAACCGGGATGCGGATGAACACTCCAGAGTTGTCGTTCTCGTCGCGCATCTTGAACACGACGTGAATCTGGCAATTGCCGATCTTGCCGGCGGTCCAGTAGAGTAAGCCCATGCCGCCGTGGGTGCGGATCAAACCATCTTCCACCGTGTCGCCGCCGGGGCCCACATGCTTCCAGCCATTCAGATCCTTCCCGTTGAAGATTTGTTGCCACTTGTCGGGATCACCTTTGCACGCGTTTTCATCGGCAGCGAACGAGAGCGTGACCAAACCAGCGAGCAGAAGAATCGAAACAATAAATCGTTTTAGCATGGGAATCTCCTGAAAATGTCTCCCCCAAATTGCCCTGACCTGCGTGGGACAGACCAATCTACTCGCACCCACGTCCGGAATCAAATGGACGGGTGGGCATTTTCATTTTTGTTGGAAGATGCAGCGAATGTGACAAGGGAGGGTTCGTATCAGGGCGCGGCTTCAGCCGCGCCGATTCGGTAAACTAATGATAGTCCGGCTTTAGCCAGTGGTGCTCCGCCCACAACAGCGGCTGAAGCCGGTACTGAGTTTGTGGTGCTTGCGGCATCGCTAAAGCGAAGCCCTGATACGAATCGTTGTTGCCAAACTGCACCAGCACCTAGTAAGGGCGCTTCGCGAGGCCGCCCCCCGGCCTCTAATCGATCTCCCGCGCTTGCCCTTCCAGGAACCGCATTCCCGCTCCCGCGCCCGAGCTGCCTTCAGCCGCGCGCTTCTTCTGCCAGTCCGCCTCGGAGAGCACGGAGATGGCTTCGGCCTTCTTCTTCAATCCCGCATTGATGCCGGCAAGATCCTTCTGCGTCAGCTTCTGGAAATCGCCAATCACGTCTTCGAGTTCGTGTGCCAGAGAATCAGCGCGCGCCGCCTGATAATCCGTCGGGCGACCCTCATAGCCATTGACGCTGCCATAGAGCTGGCCCAGAAGTTCGCGGATGCGTTCTTCTCCGGTGATCATGCCACCTTCTTTCGTGGCGACAATCTTCGACCGTAGTTCGTCGCACTTGGCCGCGAGATCCTGCAGTTGCTTCCGCAGCGGATCTTTCTCCGTCAGCTTGGCAGCCCTCTCGTTGGCCGCGTTGCGCACGCCTTCAATGGCCTCGACCGAGTACGTCATGTGTTCGATGGTGTGGTAGACCTTCATAGTCAGATCGAACTGTGCCTTACGATCTTCCAGCGAAAACTTCGCTCGCGGATCAAGCACCACGTTCAACTGCTCGGTATAGACGTTGTCGCCCTTGGTCATCTTCACCGTATAAGTCCCGGGCAATACTCGCGGACCTTGCGCCGCTTCAAACAACGCGGTGGCCGCTGGCGGAACCGCCGGAGCCTTCACGCGCATCGACCAGTTGGCGCGGTTCAACCCCCGGTGCTTGCTTCCGGCTACGGTATCGACCTGCTTGCCATTCTGATCGAGGATCTCGATCTTCAGATCTCCAAAGATGTGCCGGCCCCGCTGGTAATAAGTAATCTGAGCCTCGCCGGGCCGGTTCCGGCCGGTGAAACTCTCATCTCCTTCAGGCCACCCGCCGAACGCGTCGAAGTACTGGATCGCCTTGCCCGGAATCAGAGCAGCTTCCTTCGACATCAGTTCCGGCGTCAAAGCCCGCAGCGCCGAAATGTCGTCGATGATCCACATGCCTCGGCCGTGCGTCGCCAGCACCACGTCGCTCTCGCGGGCCTGCACGGCGATGTCGTCCACCGCAACAGCAGGGAAGTTGCTTCCTTTGTATTGCGCCCAGTGCTGGCCGCCATCCACGGAGATCCAAAGCCCGAACTCCGTGCCCAGGAAGAGCAAGTTCGGGTTCACCGAATCTTCCTTGATCACGTGGGCATATCCGCGCGCACCGCTTTCCTGCGCCGGCAGCGCCGTCCAGGTCTTGCCGTAGTCGGTCGTCTTGTAGGCGTAGGTCTTCATGTCGCCGAAGGTGTGGCGATCGAAAGTTGCATAGGCCGTGGCTTCGTCATACCGGCTGGCCTCGACCGTCGAAACCCAGGAATTCTTTCCGAGACCAGCGACGTTGCCCACGACATTGGTCCACGTCTTGCCGCCGTCGCGCGTGATCTGCACGTTGCCGTCGTCTGTGCCGACCCAGATGATCTGCCCGTTCTTTGGCGATTCCGAGATCGAGTAAATCGTGGTGTGCATTTCCGCCGAAGAATTGTCGACGGTCACGCCTCCCGATTCTTCCTGCTTCTGTTTTTCCGGATCGTTCGTCGTCAAGTCCGGCGAAATGCGGTCCCACGACTGCCCCTGATCGCGCGACCGGAACAGGAACTGCGCCCCAATATAGAGTGTGCCCTTCTCGTTCGGACTCATGTGAATCGGCGTGTTCCAGTTGAAGCGCAGCTTCTTTTCGCCATAGCTGGGCTGGGGCTTGAGCGCTCGTATTTCGTGCGTGTAGCGGTTTACACGGCCGATCTCTCCGCCCTGCGCTTCCGCATAGATGTAGTTCGGATCCGACGTGTCTTCAAACATCCAGAAGCCATCGCCCCCAAACATGTTCTCCCAGCGCGAATTCGAAACACCGCCGGGGTAGGACGAATCGCCGACCCATGAACTGTTGTCCTGCAGCCCGCCGTAAACGTGATAAGGATCGGAACTGTCGGTGCTGACGTGGTAGAACTGCGAAATCGGCAGGTTCATCTGGTGCTTCCAGCGGTTGCCTCCGTCCTCGCTGCGCCACAGCCCGCCGTCATCCCCAGCGATCACGACGTTCGGGTTCTTGGGATTGATCCACACATCGTGAAAGTCACCGTGTGCCCCGCCCGATACCACGTTGAAGGTTTTGCCCCCGTCGGTGCTGTACAGCAGGATGAGATCCGGCTTGAAAATCTTGTTCTCATCCTTGGGATCGACAATCAGGTTGCCGAAATAAAACGGACGCCAAACCATGAAATTGCTGGAGTCGAGCTTCTTCCAGTTCGCACCGGCATCGTCGGAGCGGTACAGACCGCGCCCTCTTTCAGCTTCGATGTTGGCATAGACCACTTGCGGTTTCGACGGCGCGACGGCCACAGCGGTGCGTCCCCACGGCTTGGGCGGCAGACCCTTGGCATTACTGTCCTGAATCTCGCTCCAGTGATCCCCGCCATCCGTCGACTTGAACAGCCCGCTTCCCGGCCCGCCCGAGCGGAACGTCCAGCCCTGCCGCCGGAAGTCCCACATCGAGGCGTAAATGGTCTGCGGCTCCTGCTGGCTCATCGCGAGCAGACTGCAGCCAGACGATCCATTCGCTCCGGCCAGAACTTTCTTCCAGGTCTTGCCGCCGTCGGCCGTCTTGTAGACGCCGCGCTCGTCGTTGTCATCCCAAAGATGTCCCATCGCGCAAACCAGGACGTTGTTGCCATCTTTGGGATCGACCAGAATTTTCGCGATGTGCTCGCTGTCCTTCAGTCCGACGTTGGTCCAGTTCTCGCCTCCATCCGTGGACTTGTACACGCCATCGCCGACCGAGACGCTGTTTCGAACCCAAGCCTCGCCGCTGCCGACCCAAACTGTCTTCGGATTCGACGGATCGATGGCTACCGCGCCGATCGACTGCACACTCTCGCGGTCGAAAACAGACTTGTAGGTCGTGCCGCCGTTGACCGATTTCCACACGCCGCCGCTGGCTGCGCCTACGAACACGGTAATGCGTCCGTCTTGATCCACTGCGTCCACCGCCGCCACGCGACCGCTCATCGTCGCCGAGCCGATGTTGCGCGCCGGAAGCCCCGACACCGTGGCTGCGTCGAACTTGTAACCCGTCTGCGAGTAGGCCGTCTCGGCTGGAAGCATGAAAGATACAACCCAAAGCAACATGCTCAGGTTCGTCAGAAGGGAAAAATGGCTGCGTCTAGTATTCATCAGTTCGTTTCCTCGTTGCGGTTCAAGATGTCGCCTGCAGCAGTGCATGAATCAGTTCTTCCCAGCATCCAGCCTTTTTGCTTTCTTCAGAGCAGCGGGTAGCGCGGGAATCATCACCGCGTGACGCATCAGCGAACCCCTGAATTTGGTTGTGGTCTTCATCCAACCGAATCGTTATCCGGGAGAATCAATGAATCCCAACCAACCCGGACTTCTTCTCCTCAGTCTTCAGCGCCGCAGGAACCGCAAAGTCCGCGGGATTGATATTCACATTCACTTCCATCTTTTCGACGCTCGTAGTCTGCGCCGCCGGATTCGCTTTCGACCCCTGCGAAATCGAGAAGGGATACATCACGCCAGCCACCGGCTTGTACGATCCCATCTCCATTACGCTCTCGCGAACCGAGCCGCGAACGAACTCCTGCACTTCTTTCCGGATCTCGAGATAAGTATCGGGATCGAGGTAGTAGTAGACGATGTCGCCGTCTTTAAGAGTAACTTTCAGGCGCAGGGCGTCGTCGCCGTCAACCACGTCGTGGCCCAGGAACTCGACAGTGTTGCCCTTTTCCTTGTAGTCGACCAGCGGGCCGTCGAAGTCAGCGTCGAGCAGCAGATCCTTCAAGTCGTCCTCGCCCATGAACTCGGGATCTTTGTGTCCGCCGAAGGGCTGGATCTGCCAGCCGGTCGCGCCGTCATAGGCGGTCACGGCCGTCATGCCCTGCAGGGAGAAAGTCTCGCGCACCAGGTTCGGGCGCTGGTTCTCCTGCATAGTGGCCGCAGTAAATCCCCCTCCGCCATTCAGTTTGCCCGTGATGCGAACCGACTTGATGGCCTTGATCTTTTCGATCCCGCCTTTGGCTTGAATGTTCTTGTTGACCAGTTCATCGGCTGTTTGCCCGTGGGCGAAAACACTCAGGCACGAGACTGCCGCCAGCATAATCACTGCATGACGCATGGGAGCGAACTCCTGTTGTATGGGACTTTGACCTGGGAAACGAGACGAAACAGTACTCTACCCGGTAGTAGACGTTGTTGCCAAGCGATGGTTAGCGGCAATAGTTGGCACCACTGCCGATGTGGGGACGGCCGCCTCGGCCGTCCCGCCGGGGCGAAGCCCGGCGGAACGGAGAGAGATCTGATGCCGTCAGGCAGCCTCGGGACCCCTACTTCTGCGCGGTCTCGGCCGCGATCTTCTCGATCACAATCGCGGTGGACCCGCCACGCGCGTACACCTTACCGCTAGCCGTAACTCGTTGTCCCGCGAACGGCAGGAGCTTGTCGTTCTGACTCGCCGATGGCGTGGTGTCGGCGATCGGCCAATAGATATTTCCGTTGTCCGTCAGGATCACCAGCGGAGACCCTGCCTTGGCGCAGGCCTCCGCGCACTGGGCGCTGATGGGCTTCTTCAGGCCTTTGGTAAAGGCGCAGGCGGAGTCGAGAACATAACCGTTCACCGAAACGGACTTGCCGGCATCGCTACCGACGGCCAACAGGGCCGCGAAAACACAGATTGCAATCACTACTCTTGCTGCTTTTTGCATACTCATAATTCGGCACCTCTGCTCTAAGAGCTTTGATTTGTGGTGGATTCCCCGGGTGGATGCATAAGTTAGCAGACTGGAACGCCGGTGCAATAGTAAAAACCGACTACTTCGGCGGCAATACCCATGTGGAGACAGCCGCCTCGGCTGTCCCGCCAGAGCCTGCCCTGAGCGAGCGAAGCGAGCCGAAGGGGCGAAGCCCGGCGGAACCGCCTCATGAGCGACCGAGACCACGACTGCGCGACCTACGAAGATTTTCGTTGACACTACGAATTCCTTCGTAGTATGGTGCAGCACATGACACGGTCCCCTCTAAAGCCGACAGCTTCCGAACTCGAAATTCTCCGCGTGCTCTGGACCCACGGACCCTCCACAGTTCGCGAAGTTCATGAGTCTCTCAGCGAGAAAAAGGAGCTGGGCTACACCACAGTCCTGAAACTTCTCCAGATTATGACCGCAAAAGGGACGGTGCGCCGAAACGAAACCCAGCGCGCACACGTCTATGAAGCATGCCTGCCCGCGGAGCAGACCAAGCGGCAACTGGCCGGGGATATGCTGCAGCGTGTTTTCGAGGGTTCTGCCAGCCAGCTCATGATGCACGCCCTGGCCGGAAGCAAGTCTTCCCCGGAAGAGATTAAAGAACTGCGACACCTGCTCGACGAATACGAAAGGGCCCGCCGATGACCACATCGATGACGACCGCTCTGATGAATTCTCTTTCACCGACCGTAATGCATTCATTGGGTTGGGCCCTGTTGCACTTTTTTTGGCAGGGGACGGCTCTTGCGGCCCTGGCTGCCGCCGCCATGGCCCTGTGCCGCCGCACGTCGGCGCGCTATGCGCTCGGTGTTGGCGCGCTGGTTCTCATGCTGCTGGCCCCGTTGGCCACGTTCTTCTTCTATGCGCAGCAACATTCCGGTGTGGCAGACACCGCGAAGTCGTCGCCGCTCGCCGCGGTAGCTTGGCCAACAGCGAGGGGCAGGGCCGCGGCGAGTGGCTCGACACAACCGTCTTCCAGGGGACGATCCCCCATCGCACCCTCCGATGCGCTGCCCGGGTCTGTCGAAGTATGGCTGGTCGAGGCGTGGCTCCTCGGCGTGGCCTTCTTCAGCCTGCGCTCCGCAGGAGGATTCCTGCTGCTTGAGCGCGAACGCCGCAGGCAGTCCGCTGTGGTCAGTCCTCAGGTGCTCGAGATCTGCCACACGCTGCAACGCCGTCTCGGCCTGGATCGAGCGATTGCCTACTGCGAATGCAAGTGGCTGCAGGCTCCGGCTGTGATTGGATGGTTTCGTCCGGTCGTATTCCTGCCGGTGACCGCTCTGACAGGTCTTTCCGAGGATCAACTGCAATCGGTGATTGCTCACGAGCTGGCGCATATCCAGCGCCTGGATCCATTCGTGAATGTGTTCCAGGTTTGCGTCGAGACGCTTCTTTTCTACCATCCCGCAGTCTGGTGGCTGAATAAACGGATTCGCGCCGAACGCGAGCACTGCTGCGATGAGATGGCGGTCTCCCTGTGCGGCAATGCCGTCGAATATGCGCGCGCCCTCACCATGATGGAAGAGTGGCGCAGCGCGCCGGTCCTGGCGATGGCTGCCAACCGCGGTCCGCTCACCGAACGCATTGTTCGCGTCCTCGGCCTGAAGACGCTCGGAGCGGGAATGCGCGGCATCGGACTAACGGGCAGTGTCCTGTGTCTGACCGCTGCACTCATCGCTGGAAATGCACTGCTGGGCATGGCGCATCCTCCATCGGCTCACGCCGAAGCCGATCTGCAAATGCCTTTCGCTGCCTTCGCGGCTCGATCGGCGCAGACCGCGGAGAAGAGCACCACAAGCTCAAAGCCATCGCCTGCTCACCCACAGAGCGGCGATCAGTCATCGGCGAGTTCCTCGGCGACTTCTTACATCGATGCCATGAAGGCCGCAGGACTCGGCGACCTCACGGTCGATCAGTTGATCGCCCTGAAAATCCAGGACGTCACCCCGGAATACGTCCGGGAACTTCATGAGCAAGGCTTGCAGCTCGACGCCAATAACCTGATTGCGATGCGCGTGCAGGGCATTACGCCTGAGTACATTCGCGAATTGCACCAATCCGGCCTCAATCCTAGTCAAGATCAGCTCATCGCGTTGAAAGTGCAGGGCGCAGACGGCGAGTATTATCGCGGACTCAAGGAAGCCGGCATTCAGCCTGACGTGGACAAACTCATTGGGCTGAAAGTACAGGGCGTAACTCCGGAGTACGTGCGTGAACTCCGTGCGGCGGGCCTCACCGTGACCGCGGACCAGGTGATCGCGCTGAAAGTGCAGGATGTTTCTCCGGCATACCTCAAGGGGTTGCACGAGCAGGGTATTGATCCCCGGACCGACGACGCCATCGCACTCAAGGTGCAGGACGTGACACCGGAGTACATCCGCGACATTCGGGCACTCGGCCTTAAGCCTTCTGCCAACGAACTGATCGCACTACGCGTGCAAGACGTAACGCCCGAATACATCAAGGCCCTGCAGTCGGCGGGATACAAGTTCAACGTCAGCGACCTCATCAGCGCCAAGGTGCAGGATGTCACGCCCGAATTCATCGAGCGCGCCCAAAAGCATGGCTTCAAGGATCTGACTTTGCAAAAGCTGATTCAGCTGCGCCAATTGGGAATTCTGGATTCGAAGGCCGACATCTAGAACTCGCAAAACTCATGTGGAGACAGCCGCCTCGGCTGTCCCGCGAGAGCGAAGCCCCGCGGAACCGGGCCAAAAACGCCCATCAAGGAGATGACTTATGAGAATTCGTCGTACCCTCGCCTACCTGGTTTTCGCGTCCTGTGTCATTGTGGGCGTGGTCAAGAACTACGCCGCGGAAAACCGCAGCGGAGACTGGACCATCAGCAAGTCCGAAGAGCCCGGCAAGGTCGAATTCTCTCTGATCGAGCATCATCACGGCGGCACTTCGAGTCACCAGTCCGACTGGCCTGCGAATTCGTTTCAGGGCGTAGACTTCTCCAAATCCGGACGCCAGGACGTGCATTTCACCATCGCCCGCGACGCAGGCAAGATCGACTGCGAAGGGTACCTCAATAACGGCGAAGGCGCTGGACTGTTCCACTTCCAGCCCGACCCGAACTACGCGCGCGAAATGCACGCGATCGGATTCTCCATCGACGACGAGAAACAATTCGGCATGGCGGTGCAGGATGTCAGCCTCGAATTCGCGAAGCAGATGAAGAACGAGCATCTCAGCGACCTCGATGCCGACAAACTGATCGCGTTCCGCATCTTCCGCGTGGACTCCGCTTTTATTGAGGCACTGCGTGCAGAAGGATTGAAGATCCCCGACAGCGACAAACTCGTCGCCTTCCGCATCCACGGCGTCACGCCGCAGATGGTCCGCAGCCTTCACCAAGCTGGTTACTCACCGGACGAAGATACGCTGATTGCCATGAGAATCCACGGCGCGACGCCGGAATGGATGGCAGAACTTAAACAGAGCGGCTACGATCATATCGATCTCGAGAAGTTGATAGCGTTCAGGATCCACGGCGTTTCGCCGGAGTTTATCGGGAAGCTGCAGGGACTGGGATATTCGCATCCTGATCCGGACGAACTGATCGCCATGCGCATCCACAATGTTACGCCGGAATACATCACCGATATGAAGGCTCGCGGAATCCATGATCTAAGCATCGACCAACTGGTGAGCATGAGGATTCACGGGATCGACTGAGGAACCGCTGTCAGCTATCAGCCATCAGCTCTTAGCCAGGGACGAATAGAAACTTGCATCCCATCTCTGGCAAGGAGAGAATAAAGAAAGAGCCGCCTTTTCGGGCGGCTTTTCGTTTTCGTGAGTTGCTTTTCGGACGCGTCTGGAGATGTGGAAATCCGGCGCAGAAATATTTCACAGAACGCATCCAGCTTGGCGTTTAGAGGCAGGTTCGATTCGGGAAAAATCGTGGGTTGAGGGGTACCCCCCTCCCCCCACCCCTGTGAAAGCCGCGACTGGCGCGGGGTTTGCAAAAATGGTCCGCAAAATCTTGAGCGCGTAGGGGTTAGAGGTCAAAATATTGACAACAAAGGACTTAACGCCTATTTTGCAGTTCTCGCTTACACCGCTAACGCCTTGGCAATAATCTGCTCTTTCGAATTGGGGGTCAAGTTTGGATGTCACATTGGGCTGTGGAATTCTCTTGAGGATCGGCGGGACTGAGGACTTCTCTGACGGGCCCTGCGCAGCTCCGGGTTGCCACTCGGAGAACAGTAGATGAGTGTAATGGGGATATTTCACCAATCATGAGGGTTGAGGTCGCCCCAGTTTCCGAGCGTTCGTGACCTCCGCCGACGTGAAGTCCAGGGGAATATTGCCCCCGATTCTGCTATCCCGCCGACAAGTATGCCGGGCAAGAGTCTCATCGCGGATCAACGGTACGGGGATGGGGCGGAAATCTATCAATAACTTGTCAGAAACTGAACGCTGGTCGACAAAATGCATCGTCCGACACGTTCGACGAAGCCCATTCGCGCGTTTCTGCGCATTGGACAGCACTCTTAAGCACCGGCCCGGTGAATTGAGGTACTTCAATGAAAGCCAGAAGTCTAACGTGCACCCTTTTGATCTTAGCAGCGACCCTGTGCGCTCAATCACAACGCAGCACGATACGCTCGAGGACCGCACAATCTCCCAGTGCCATTCATCACAGGCCAACATCGGCGGATCGGAAAGCTGCTGCACGTCGAAGTGCGGCGCACCGAGCCGCAATGGCGCAGGTTCCGCAGAGTGCGCCCGTGCCCGGCGGTATGCCGGACTATTTCGGCATTTATCCCAATTACGCCAACAGTCCTCGGCCGACGATCAATCTTGGCAGCGGAGCCATTTCTGGTGGCATTCGCAAATTTGTGGATGCATTACCGGGCTTAGGGTCCGCGAACGCGAACAATCTCGGCCAGTTCATCCCGATTGCCACTCCGCTTACGAACCCTGACGGCACTCCCGTCTATCCCGGATCCGACTATTACGAAATTGGAGCGGTCGCATACACGCAGCAGCTGCATTCCGACCTGCCCGATACCACCATGCTGCGGGGATACAAAGACCTCGCCCCCGCGGCAGATGGTAAACCCCACTTTCTGGGGCCGTGATTATTGCCAAGGCCGGTACGCCGGTACGTATCAAGTTCACGAATCTGCTCCCGACCGGATCTGCTGGAGACTTCTTTCTTCCCGCTGATACCACTGTGATGGGCGCCGGAATGGGTCCCGATGGGAGTTCGTATACACAGAACCGATCTGGCATCCATCTTCATGGTGGAAACACGCCTTGGATCAGCGACGGCACGCCACATCAGTGGACCACTCCAAATGGTGAGCCAACGACCCTGAAAAAGGGAGTGAGCACTCAGAATGTACCTGACATGCCCGATCCGGGCGATGGAGCGATGACGTTCTACTATCCCAATCAGCAAAGCGCGCGTTTGATGTTCTATCACGATCATTCATACGGCATTACCAGACTTGGCGTGTATGCCGGAGAAGCTGCTCCCTATCTGCTGACGGACGCTACCGAAGAAGATCTGATCAGTAACAAAAAAGTCCTTCCGGACTTGGGGGGCGTCTACCACTACGGAGTACCTTTGGTCATTCAGGACAAAACCTTCGTGCCTGACTCGGATGCGATCGCCGCTCAGGATCCAACCTGGAATTGGGGTGGGTACGCCAATCTCTGGTTCCCCCACGTATATGTGCCGAACCAGAATCCGTCGGACGACTCTGGCGTGAACGCGATGGGCCGGTGGGACTATGGCCCGTGGTTCTGGCCTCCGATGGCCGCCATGCAGAATGGGCCTGTCCCCTGCCCTACGGATTCGGATCCGGCACGCATGTGTCCTGGCACACCAAACCCTTCGATCGTGCCGGAAGCATTCATGGACACTCCGCTGGTGAATGGCACGCCTTATCCCTTTCTTCAGGTAAGCCGGCGCGCCTATCGCTTCCGCATTTTGAACGCCAGCAACGACCGATCTCTGAACTTGCAACTGTATTACGCCGACGCCAGCGGTACGGAAGTAAAAATGGTTTCCGCGCTCCCTAACACGGGCCTTCCGCCGAACTGGCCAACCGATGGAAGGGATGGTGGTGTACCGGATCCCGCCGCATCGGGACCGGCCATGATCCAGATCGGCACGGAAGGTGGGTTGTTGCCCGCGCCGGTTGTATTGCCTAACACCCCAATTGGCTATAACTACAACCGCAGGGACATCGTGGTTCTCAACGTCGCGAACAAAACCCTTTTTCTGGGACCAGCGGAGCGCGCGGATGTCATCATTGATTTCTCAGGCGTTCCCGACGGTTCGAGACTCATCCTTTATAACGATGCCCCTGCCCCAGTACCGGCGTTCGATACCCGCTACGACTACTACACCGGTGATCCAGACCAGACCGACACGGGTGGTGCGCCCACCACGATCGCCGGTTACGGCCCCAACACTCGAACAGTGATGCAATTCCGTGTGTCAGGAGGCACAGCGGCTGCCCCCTTTAGTCTCGCGGCTTTGCAGGCAGCTTTTTCGTCGAGCAGCACTCAATCCGGCGCTTTTGCCGCATCGCAGCCCGCACCCATCGTGCCCGAAGCTGCTTACGGACCGGCTTTCAACGCAACTTATACGAACACATTCTCCAGGATCGAAAGCACGGCGTTGACATTTACCCCTATCGGAGCTAGCGCGCCTGTAACGGTTCAGCTGCAACCCAAAGCCATACAGGAGCTCTTCGATCCCTACGGACGTATGAATTCCACCCTGGGCGTCGAGATTCCATTTACCAATCTGCAGACACAGACCACCATCCCGTACGGATATATTGATCCTGCTACCGAGATCATAAAAGATGGCGAAACTCAGATCTGGAAGATCACTCACAACGGCGTCGATACGCACGCCATACATTTCCATTTGTTCAATGTGCAATTGATTAACCGAGTAGGCTGGGACGGCGCCATCAGGCCTCCGGATCCGAACGAACTTGGATGGAAAGAAACCGTCCGAATGAATCCTCTGGAAGACGCCATCGTCGCCCTTCAGCCCATGAAACAAGTGTTGCCTTGGCCGATCCCCGATAGCATCCGGCTCTTGGATGTGACCATGCCTGCCGGATCCACAATGGGATTCTCCAACGTCGATCCTCATAACAATCCGATTAAGGTCGTCAATGAACTGACCAATTTCGGTTGGGAGTATGTCTGGCATTGCCACCTGTTGGGTCACGAAGAAAACGACATGATGCGGCCCGTCATCCTGCAGGTTTCGCCCGAAGTGCCGGGGAACCTCGTCGCAACCGGTGATGACCCGGATGACACGTCTACCGTTCAACTGAATTGGACGGATAGTTCGCTCAGCGAAGACGGGTTCACCCTCAAAAGGGCAACTGACGTCAATTTCACAGAAAACGTTATTCTCTTCGCGATTCTTCCGAGCGAGGGTGAGGGAGCTGCCGTATCGTTCTCTGACACAACCATCGGATCAGACCCAACCTACTACTACCGCGTACAAAGCTTCAGCTCGAATGGCACATCCGCTTGGTCCAACATTGTTCAGGTCGGAGCTCTACCCCTTGCCTACAGCTCGCCCACTTCGCTTTCGTTCCCAAACCAGACAGTGAACACGGCCAGCTTAGCTCAAACCGTAACCCTGTCGAATACCGGCGTGGCCGCTCTGGCGATCAACAGCATTACGATCACAGGAGCGAACCCCAAGGACTTTCTTCAATCCAACACATGCGGTACGAGTCTGGCCGCACGAGCGGGCTGCGCCATCACCGTTGTATTTAAGCCGACCGCTGTTGGACCGCGCACTACATGGATCACCGTTAGCGAATCGGATCAGGTACATCCCTTGCAGACGGTGTCACTGAGCGGTGCAGGTATCGCGGGAGTCGGTCAGATCTCCAGTCCGCTGTCATTCGGCGAGCAACTGGTCAACACGTCCAGCTCACCTCAGACGGTGACCCTCACAAACGGCGGAGCTGCGTTCATGACAATTGGCAGCATCGCGATTACAGGAACAAATCCGGCCGCGTTCGCCCAAACCAGCAACTGCGGTGCGGCGTTGGCGCCGGCTGCGAGTTGCGCTATCTCCGTGACATTCAAACCGGTCGCCGCCGTTGCGAATTCTGCGTCGCTCGCCATAGCCACGTCGGATCCCATGAATCCCGCGCTCTCCGTCTCGCTGAGCGGCACGGGCACAACTGATTTCTCTCTAGCTTTGACGGCTACATCCGTCTCGCTTAAGAGTGGCAGCGGTGCCACCGTCAATCTGACCGTAACGTCGGGCAGCACCTTTGTGGGTACAATCGGGCTCACCTGCACCGGGCTGCCGGCGCACTCGACTTGCTCCTTTAGCCCTTCCTCGTTGAATGCTGCTGGCGACGATGCGCCCTTGCCTTCAACCCTGACCTTTGCCACCGGATTGACCACCGCGTCAGTTGAACGCCGACCTGCAACTCCATTCCTCCTGGCGTATTGGACGGGCATGCCAGCACTCGGTCTCGCTGCTCTTTTCATCCTGCCGATGCGGAACAAAGCTCGTTGCAGGAAGACTTTCTGGGTAGTCACAGCCCTGCTGGGTCTGCTGGCGATTGGAATGTTAGTCGGCTGCGGTGGAAGCGGCACGACAAGCGTTCCTCCCCCTACGCCGCCAGCGACTCCGCTCGGCTCTTACAGTGTGACGGTGACTGCCACTGCGGGAACCATCTCACATAGCACTTCGATGACATTGTTTGTCCAGTGAGATGAACTTACCGGGTACCACACCTTTGCCGCGCTTTCTGCGGGAAAGGTGTGGGCCAGCCAAGAGAAGACATTTCCTAGTTCATTTAGGGTACTGAGGTTTCTCAGTTGATGTAACCAGGCGTGGCTGTTGAAAAACTCACTCACCAGAAAATGCCCGAAAAAACTTTGCGCTAGGAAGCTCTACAATCGACGTTCTCAATTTTCCTAGACATTTTCTAT
>JADGNQ010000334.1 GCA_017883385.1 Candidatus Sulfotelmatobacter sp. | reverse complement strand
CCTATCTACACCTGCGATCTTCCGGCGCGTACCGAGTGGTGCGACTCGGTGAATGGTTTCGCCACGGTTGACGTCACGGGACGGACAGTCAAAGTTAGTTTCTACCAGCAGGGGATATCGACCCCCATCAAGACTGTAGACTTTTCGAAATAGCCCAAATGAACTCGGATTAGCAGGAGAGATGTTGGTAATGGCCAGCTGCCTCCGCTGAGTTACGTCTCGCAGGATGCCCGTGTACAGCCTTTCTCCGGCCACTGCCACGTGAGAGATGTTGGCCTCCAACGGAAAGTCCTCGCCAGTCGCGCGCAGACCGAGAAGCGTGCCCAGTGAACCTCGGGATGTGCTAGAGGAACTGCACGGCGTAACCCGCACAATCGATGGGTATTTAGAAGTAATGGCTCACACAGTATCATCTTTCGCGGAGTCCTGTCGTCGCTGGGCGAAGGCGAACGTGACTCCACACCGGTATGCGAACTGTGTCGAGTTCAGTGGCACGGAGGGCCTCAGTCTGCAGATCGTGTCTGGATCACAATTGTTCGCTGCAGAAGTCTGAATCTGGGATGCAATCCCGTTTTCCAGGTTCGGCTCGCCGAATTGGTGGACCTACCATTTGTCAGCACACAGCGCCGGTATGCGTGCTGTATTAGTAACTGTATCTACTCGGCTTCGCGTTTACTATCTCGTCTTGAGATACCGAAAGCTCACTGCGGGTAAGACTCACATTCGCGAACATGTGGCGCGTCAGGATTTCGGATTGGGATGTGGGCCTGCTATCATGCGTGCGCCAATTGGAGGCGCTCATGCGCAGACTTCTTGCTATTGCAGTGGCAGTGGCCTTAACCATCGTTCTCGGGATTCTTATCGTCGGAGTTGTCGTGGCCTCCGGCGCATCTCCAGTCGCAGGCTATCGGGATAAAGTTGCGGACGATGCATTTTTCGAGTTTGTTCGCGCGAACGGACATATTTCGCATGTATGGGTGGAGCGTTCGCAACGCCCCGTCGGCGCCATCCCAGCTTTGGTGCCTTCTGTGGGAGCGCATATCAAGCAGTATGGAAATTCTCCCGCATTCCGCCTGCGCTGGGAGACCTTCGCCAAGGCGCATCAGCCTGAAATGCCACATCGGCCGGTTTTGGCCGAGTTGAAGGCAAAAGAAAAATCCCGGCTTGCAGAACAGGACCGTTCGTACCAGGACGCATTGTCAAGCATCAAGCACCTTCCCGCGGACCAGCAGGCACAGATGCGCACAATGATCGAGAGCGCGAGAAAACAGATGGCGGCGGTGCCGCAAATTTCCGATTCCATGCTGATGCAGATCGCCGATTCCGCGTATCAAAACGCGAAGAGCCGCTACGACAGCGACCTCGCCAACGCTCCGGACATGAACGTGAGAGTCGCAATCAGGAAGGCCCTCGAGCAGGCCCTTGCCACAACGGCGGGAGTTGATTACAGCGCGAAGCTAGCTGGTCGCCGATTCGCGAATCCTGAATATGAAGTGAAAGACAGCGACTGGAAGATGGCCTATCGTGGAGGCCGCGAGGCCACGGAAGCCGCACGGAAGTTCGCCCAAGCCTGCATAGCAGAACTCAAGTAAGACGGCGTCAGGATGGGCCGGCGAGACCTTTGGGCAGTTTTTCTGAAGTCGTCGAGGATGGCTTCGCCAGGTTAGTGAATTCGGCATGTCATTCACTATCTCGTCTTGAGATTCTGAATGCGAAGGCCTGTTCTATATAAGGGGATGTCAAGAGACATTTTTCTCCCTTGGCCGGCGGCGCATGCAGGTGATGCGACATCCAGCCCCCCTTTCGAGTAGAGACGGACCTGGCGATGCGGGTTTTGATCTTTGCTTTCACGTTCCTGTTCCTCTTCAGTGGCGACAACGTCGAGCCGGTTCTGAAACTGGCAAGCATTCCGGTTGTCCGAGTGTGGCAACCACGGTTCTATCTGAGACTCGAGGTCTAGTGCTGTTTCTGGTTATCCGAGGGGGCATAGGGTTCACACACAGACTACGTGACGAGCACGTGACTACAGCACATCCTGATACTCACCCTC
This sequence comes from Candidatus Sulfotelmatobacter sp., assembly GCA_017883385.1. GTDB lineage: Bacteria > Acidobacteriota > Terriglobia > Terriglobales > Acidobacteriaceae > Sulfotelmatobacter. The sequence continues at coordinate 1,852 of JADGNQ010000334.1, read as the reverse complement.
GACCTGAGCGTCTCGAGAACCAGCGGACCACCACAGAAGAAGTTAGGTCGCGTGGAGGCACGGGTTCACCGTAACGCTCAGGCAGCTTGCGATGTCATTTTCTTGGCGTCGAAGTCTTCTCCCTTCTTCCAAAGAGTCAGAGTAATCGCGGCGATCTTCCGGGCCAGAGTCAACCGCGCCATGCTCGGCGCTGCACCCCGCTCCAGCATTCGGAGAAAGAGGTCACGCATCGGTCCGGGCCGGGCACTGGCGGTCGTTGCCGCACCCTTGAACACGTCTTTCAGATGGTGGTTGTAATCCCGGTTCAACCCATGGACCGTGACCGGTTTCTTCCGCTTGATCTCGCCTTGCACATATTGGTATTCGCCACTGTCAGAGGTCTCCAGTGCCAGTCCGCTGTAAGCCCATAACTGTCGCTTGCTGCGGAAGCGGTGCGGGGTCTGCATGATGGCCACCAGCAGGACGGCGCGGATGGCGCCGATCCAGGGGATCTGTCGAAGCCTGGCCACCGCGCTGTGCTTGCGTCCCTCGCTAAGCAGCTCGCGACGGGCACGCTGGCGTATCGGCTGTAACAGGTCCAGCTGTTGGTAGAAGAGTTCGGCGCGACGACGAAGTCCCGGTTCCGGGATCTTGGCCAGCCACGCATCGCGATGCCGCAGGTAGTAAACGTCACGCCCGGGACACGGAATGCCGCGACTGCGGTAGATCGCTTTCAGTCGCATCATTACCCGGGTGACATCCTTCAGCAGCGCCAGATAGCTGCGCGCCAGTTCGCGCAGAACTCTTAGACCGTGTTCGCCGTGATACACCGGATGCAGGTAGTTGCCGCGTAACAACTCCGACAGCTTGCGGGCATCAACGCGATCGTTCTTGTTGCCCTTCTGCAGCAGCCAGTTCTTCCGCGGATTGCAGACTACGACCTCGGCCACATGCGGTTGCAGAAGATCGTAGAGCCACGTTCCCCAGGTCCCTTCTTCCAGAGTGACGTGCAAGGTTCCACGTAGCCCGGCAAAGAACTGCAACAGGACCTCTGCCTTCGTCTCCAGCAGCGACTCCATTACCAGCTTGCCGCTACCATCCCGTACCGCTACCGACGTCGTTGCTTGATGTACATCCAGGCCGATATACTTTTCGCAGTTCACTAGGGTGCTCCTTTGCTGTAGGAAGGTGAGGTCAACGACATCAACCTACTCCTAAAGGGGCGCCCTTTTATACTGCGTTCACGCCAACAATCGTGGGTTCACGCCAACAATCGTGGGTTTAAACGAGCGTGACAGCCGTCTTGCTACCGAGCGCGACACTGATCGAGGGCCGGCTATTGTCGTGTCATGGCGTAATCAGGAGGAATCACGAATAGGGTGGCGTCAGGTTCAATGGCCTGAATATTCGCAAGCTTCCATACAGTTCGGCCGTCGCGGGGATTTTCGTTCGTGTGCATTACCACCATTTTCAGGGCTGGCGAAAACCACTCTTCGCGCACATTCGCGAACGGTTTATCATTACCGACTCTCCCGGCTTCGACGACCGATGTGTAGCGTTTGCCCGTGACGGTGAATCCCCCGTGGACTTTCGTGCCCAGATCTTCCTCTTCCTCCCCCGGTAGCTTCGTGCGAGTGGGTGGTGGGTCTGAAGTGATCAGTCCCCAGTTTGTTCCATCGGTATTCCGGACTTCGGCGGTCTTAGCCTGCGGATCAAGAAAGATATAGAGATGCTGAATTGGGTCTATGATTTGCGCGCCGACAAGTATCTTGGGGTCATGTTTCTCGCCCCTATTATAGGTTTCCTCTCGCGTGCGGCCGAGGGAATCGCGGTAAGCGCGGCCCTGAGCACCGCCACTGGTTATGTGAGTTCC
>JADGNQ010000160.1 GCA_017883385.1 Candidatus Sulfotelmatobacter sp. | reverse complement strand
TCCGGGAGGATAGCAGTTTCCGTCGCGGCTGTAGTTGGTACAGTGCGCAGCAACATCCTTGCGCTGCGGCGACTGCGCGAACTGCCAGACTTCCGCAAAACCGATGCCGCTCTGCACAGGGCTTGGCGCGTGCGGCGGAAATGCGCATCCCGGAGCGAGCGGACACGAGTCGTTCGTGACCCAATATGTAATCTCGCGCCCGGCGGCATACCGGCGAACGTCCGCTGCCGTCACGACGTTGCCATCGTCGGGCGCGGCCATGCCAGAGCAATAGATCCCGGCCCGGAATCCGGCGGCGGTGACGCCATCCACCCACGCGTAAATGTAAGCCTTCTGCTCGGGGAGCATGCGGCCGCCCTGCTCCTGATCGAGAAAAATGATAGTCGCACGCGGAAACCCCTCGCGCCGTGCGGACGATGCCGCGGCCTGCGCGTCAGACCGCCCAATGCGCGTGGCATTGGCAATGGATTTCAGCTCGGCATAGAGCCGTCCGTTGAACAACACGAGGAATCCGAAGCCCACGGATTCAACCGCGGAGCGGTGACCCGCCCAGGTGTTGGCGTTCTCTCCGGGAGGGTTGTTGAGCCAGTATCCTGTGTAGGAAAAAGTCTGGCGCAGAGTCTTCAGGCTATCGTCGCCAGGGTAGTCGTTGCGATCGAAGCCGAGGTAGGAAGCAGACGTCTGCGCGCAAGCAGGAGCCAATAAAGAAACGACAACCGCGATCGGAACAAAGTAGCTAGCCTTCACGCAAACAATCCTACTTGTAGAGACGTTGGTTGCAACGTCTTGCCGGCATCACCGGTGCTGCCGGCAGAGACGTAGCAAGCTACGTCTCTACGACTGGGGATTTCATCCCCCGATGTGCACCATCGTCCTTGAAGCCGGCACAAAATCCGGCTCCCCAATGTGATGCCGCTCTTCTTTCTTCGCAACGACGCCCTGAATAAACTCCGCTAGCTCGTCGTCACTCGCCCCACGACGCATCTGTGCATGCAGGTCGTGGTCCCACACCGAAAACAGGCAGGTGCGAATCTTGCCGTCGGAAGTAATGCGGATGCGGCTGCAATGTCCGCAGAACGGATGCGACACCGGCGCGATGATTCCAATCTCGCCGACACCATCGTCGAAGCGGTAGCGGCGCGCGGTCTCGGACCGCGCGTGCGGAATTTCCACCAGCGGCCGGTACTCCGCCATGCGCGCCAGAATTTCGTCGAGCGTCACCACCGTCGTGGGCGCCCAGGTTCTCCCCTCTTCGAGAGGCATGAACTCGATGAAGCGCACGGTCACGCCCTCTTCGCGCGCGAACATGCCGAACGGGATGATCTGATCTTCGTTGAACCCGCGCATCAGAACACAGTTCACTTTCAGCGGCCACAGTCCGGCGCGGCGTGCCGCCCGGATGCCCGCCAGCACGTGGTCATATCCGCCCGGCACACGCGTGATGCGCACGAAGCGGTCGGGATCGACCGCGTCCATCGAAACGGTAACGCGGGTGAGGCCGGCGTCCTTCAACGGCTGCGCCAGATCGGCGAGCAAGTGCCCGTTGGTGGTAAGCGCGATGTCGAGGGGATCGGAGAAGTCGCCCGTGCGCTGCTGCTCCGGCTTCGGATCCGGCATCGGATCGGCTACGGTCGGATCGGCTACGGCCTTCAGCCCCACAGTTGGTGTTGGGAAGGGCACGGCTTCAGGAGCCTGCCCTGAGCGCAGCCGAAGGGTGCCGTTACCGCCGCCGTAAGATGAGGGCTTTAGCCCCTGAGGGCGCAGCTTCGCGAGCTCGCGCACGAACTCCACCACGCCCTTACGTAGCAGAGGCTCTCCACCAGTCAACCGAACTTTCGTGATTCCCATCCCCACCAGCACACGCGCCATGCGGAAATAGTCCTCGAAGGGCAAATCGCCGTAGAGCGCTCCTTCGTTCCCCGTGCGGCAATAGACACACTTATAGTTACAGCGGTCGGTGATGGAGATCCGCAGATCCGTAATAGCGCGCCCGAATTTGTCGTGGAGTAGCACGGTCGTTGGTCGTGAGTCGTTGGTCGTTGGTCGTTTGTCGTTGGTCGGTCGTGGCTAAGCGTTGCCCAACGATTAACGACCATCGACGAACGACAATTCCTGGAGAGAAAACAAACAGGCGGGACCATCCCGGCGGCTGTTTCCTTTCCAATGCGCTCCTCACGGAGCGCGGGAGGCGCCGGCGTTCCCACCAGCACCCTCGGGAAAATGTCGGACGGACACTCTTGCCCGTCGGACCTTTGCCTCGCCGCCGCAGCCTGGGTATGCCCGAAGGCCAAAGCGGTCGGAAACCTAACTTTCACATTATAGGACGTGCGGCACAAAAAGAGGATTCAGGGTTTTGCATTCGTGAGCACCTTCTCAATCGCCGCCTCCGCTAGTGGGGCCATGATCCTAAAGCCCGCGGCGTTCGGATGCAGTCCGTCGTCAGCAAGATCCTTCTTCAGGAGTCCCTTGTCGTCGACCAGGGCGCTGAAATAGTCGAGATAAGTGCAGCCACTGGACGCAGCCCAGCAATAGCTCTTCAGCCAGTGATTCAGCGCCAGAATCTTCTCCGGAGAACGTTGCGCAAAAAAATCCTTCGACCGCTCCGTGTAATTGTGCACCGGCAGGACCGACGAATAGATCACCTTGATGCCATTCGCGCGTGCGAGTTCTGCAAGCGAAGCGTAGTCGGCCTCAATGTCCTCCAGTCGCATGGGCCCGGTGTTTCCGGCGATATCGTTGGTGCCAGCGAGCATGATGACGATCTTGGGATGCAGATCGATCACATCCTGCCGGAAGCGCACCAGCATCTGCGGCGTGGTTTGCCCTCCGATGCCGCGATTGATGTAAGGCTTCCCAGGAAAATATTCGTCGAGGTGCCAGATGTCGGTGATGGAGTCGCCGAAAAACACGACGCGGTTCTCGCTGGCCGCTGGCGGCTTCAGCGCAGCGTTGGCGTCACGGTAGCGCTTCAGCTGACCGTAGTCATCGGTGAAAACCGCGATGCGCGAGGCGCGGTACTGGTCCAGCCCGGGGAAGCCAGTCGAGGGAATGCTGGGCGGAGCGCCTTGCTGGGCAAAGGCGGACAGAGTGAGGAACACCACCGCGATGAGTTGTGAGATGGCGCAACAGCTTCTTGAGTGCACGTTGCCTCCTGGAAAAGCGTTTCAAATCTGTGAGCGAGCCGAGACAAGAGCCGGAAGAGTCTTGCTCGCAGGCTATCGAAATCACCTACAGAATATGCTCGATCTCCACATCGCCCCACTTGCGCAGCAAATACTCCGCCACCAGCCTGCGATGGCAATTTTCCGCCGTAGGTTCGCTGCAGAGCAGGCAGCCGCCGTCCATAACCTCGTGCGCCAGAGTATCTTCGACTTTGCGCTCGGCCATCAACCCGAGAAACGCCGCCTCGTAATTGAGCCAGTCGCCGTGATTTTTCTTGTAGGCGTCGAGCATCGTTTGTGTGGGCGCGAGTTCCGGCAGGCGCAAATATCCGACGGAAAGTATGGTTTCGCAAAAAAAGAACAGATCGTCCCGCTTCGTGAATCCGGCCAACTGCGAGACGTTATTAAGCCGAACGTCAATCAGGCGCAGAAGGCCAGGACGCCGAAGCTTATCAAAAAACTCCCGAGCCGGCTTCTTTGTGAAGCCGATGGTAAAAATCTTCATGGACGCGGCCTCCGCGGACTAAGCCGGCTGCGACACCTGATTCGCAGAGTACTCAATTTGCTCTGCCTGCTTCTCGTAAGCGATCGAAACCAGCTCTTCTCTGGTGTGGAAGAGATTGCTCTCCTGCATGCCGTGCAAAACCAGCAAACGCATGAGTAGAGAATCGTGCTCTTCCAGACTTCCATCCTCGAGGATATGCCGCACTCCAACACTATGTTCGTGCAGATACCTGGCGATCAGAATCGACCGGTGGCATGTGAGCGGCTCCTTCTCGGCACACAGGATGGCGACGCGAAAGTTCTCCGTCCCTGCCAGCAGGCGCTCGATTCCCCTCTCAAACAGCGGGGTCTTTGCGATTAGGGCATACTGAGCCCGGCCGTCGCGGTAGCAGGCGGGATCGCCGGAACGAGCTCCCAGTTCCTGGCCCAGAAAAACATATCCCACACCAGAATTCTTGAGAACGGTGGCTAACGCTTCACGATTGAACTGGGGATTAAAACGGCTGTAGGGCTGCGAGCGAACGTCAGCGACGGCCGTGATGCCGTGCTGGTTGAGCAGCCCTAACAAACGCTCGGCCGTGCCGTTCGAATGCCCGATGGTGTAAAGGGTTTGAGTCATGCGGTAACACGCATCACGCCGGCAATGAGCTTGTAACAGGCGTTCTGCGCGTCGAACTTTTCACTGAGGCTAATACACAGGATGGGGTTCTGCAACTCGGTGCTGAAGCCGTCGGGATTGGCCATGATCTGTTTTTCAACAACAGGATCCGTGATGGCCAACCCGTAATCGTGGCCCGCCAGCGAGAAGTGCCCTCGAACCCTGCGTCTGGGATTTCCCCGATCCGCTCCCTCCGTGCCGACCGTGATCGTCAGCAACTCGGGCTGCCCTAAGACAAGCGAATGGCGCTGTCGCTCCGCAATCGCGGCTGGAACTCTGTCGTTAAGGCCGCTTGCCGTCGATTCGCCGTTCATCCACAACGGCCCCGACGGTATATCGAGGGCCGGGACCAACAACCGCGCCGCGATCCGCCCCGCAAATCTCCATCGCACATTCGTATCGACCAGGTGATTCTCGGTTTGGCAGCCTGAAGGTCGAGGCCCCTGCAACGTTACTTCGATCAAATCCAACAATTGCGGATCGCGCCAGGTCCTCGCGTACCATCGCTCGGCAGTCAGTTCTCCTCTGTCTCGCGCACTAACCGGCCGACACCATGCGCCGAGCCCTCTTCCGTCCCACTCCTTGCCGGCCACACAGCGTCCGGCCAGTCTTCCGTGAGTTCGCCAGGCAGACAATCACCTTGGTATAGGACATGACACGCTACCAAAAACCGAGGGCACACCTGGAAAAATTGTAGCGCCGGGGCGCAATTCGGAGCGTCGTCTTGGGGTTTTGTATGGGCCGGTCTTCCCGAATTGACCCAGTCCAATCACCGACCAGGAAATTTCGCGGAAGCCGCGGCCCTGCCTTTTTTGCGGAAGTAGTGGATTCCAACGGTGCTATGCTTACCTGGAGAAGGCCCATGAGCACAGCCAAACAAGACGTCGAGCAACTGCTGAACAGACTGCCAGATAACTCCTCGGTGGAGGACATCCAATATCATCTCTACGTCCTCGACAAGGTGCGCCGCGGGTTGGAGGATGCCCGAACTAACGGCACTTTTTCCCAAGAAGAGGTGGAGACGCGCCTCAGCAAATGGCTCGCCGAGTAGCTTGGTCCCGGCATGCCTTGCAAGACCTCCAAAGCATTGCCGAGTACATTGCCGCTGATTCTCCAACTTACGCAGGTATCGTTGTAAAGAAGGTCATCAACCAGACCAAAATGTTGGAGAACTTTCCGCACGCAGGGCGCAAGGTTCCTGAATTTGATGACGAGAACATCCGCGAACTGAATCGTTTACAGCTACCGCATTATCTACCGACTGCAGGAACACGAAGTTGTGCTCGCCGCCGTAATCCACGGCAAGCGCTTTCTGCAGTAGGGGAAAGCATATCCCTCGCTTTGCTCGGAATGACCCGTTCTAGGTTTATCCGTGCCGATCCCCGTAAATCCGTGGCAAAGAAGCTTTGCCCGTTCACATCCCGTCGTAGTTCGGCCCGCCCCCGCCTTCCGGCGGGACCCAGGTGATGATCTGGTACGGGTCGGCGATGTCGCAGGTTTTGCAGTGGACGCAGTTGGACGGGTTCAGGCTGATGCGCTTGCCGTTCGGTTGGCTCGCGTCGTCCACCATTTCGTAGACGTTGGCAGGACAGAAATTCTGGCAGGGACTACCGAATTCCTTCACACAGCGCGTGTTGCAGATGTTCGTGTCGTGGATGACCAGGTGTGCGGGCTGGTCTTCTTCGTGCTTGGTGCCGGAGTGGTAGAGGTCGGTGAGTTTGTCGAACGTCAGCTTGCCGTCGCCTTTGGCCGCGCCGAGCAGGTGAGCTTCGGCGCCTCCGTTCGCGGGCAAGTCGGCGAGCTTGCGCATGTGCTCGTGCCCGGCTTTCCCGGGATAGCGGTTGCGCAGGCCGCGTCCGCCGGTGAACATCTGCAGTCCGGTGTGGAACATGCCCGCGTAGAACCCGCCCTCGAATCCCTGATGCATGTTGCGCACTTTCCAGAGTTCGTCTTTGATCCAGCTGGATTCGACTTTCTTCTGGAACTCGCCGAGCGTCGCGGCTGACGAATCATCTTTCTTCAGCGCTTCGAACGCCGTCTCAGCGGCGAGCATTCCGCTCTTGATCGCGAGATGAATGCCTTTGAGCCGCGCTGAGTTGAGGAAGCCCGCGGAGTCGCCGACGATCATCCATCCATTGCCCGCAACCGGCGGAATCGCCCACCAGCCGCCGTAAGGCAGCGACTTCGCGCCATAGCGGATCATCTTGCCGCCCTCGAGTAGGTTCGCGACAAACGGATGCCGCTTGAATTCCTGCAGCACGCGTTGCGGGTCAAGCCGCGGGTCCGGATAGTCGAGTCCCGTGACAAAGCCGAGTGAGACTACGTTGTCTTTGCCACCATAGATCCACGCGCCGCCGTACTCTTTCGTGGTGAGCGGCCAGCCCATCGTGTAGATGACTTCGCCCTTCGCGATGCGGCCCGACGGCACTTCCCACAGTTCTTTCACACCGACGCCGTAGGTCTGGGGGTTGGCATTCTTGGCGAGATCGAACTTCTGGATGAGCTGTTTAGTTAGAGACCCGCGTGGCCCCTCGGCCAGGATGACAACCTTGGCGTTCAGATCGTAGCCGGGCTCGAAGTTCGATTTCTGGTGTCCTTCTTTGTCCACGCCCTTGTCGTCAGTGCGGACGCCAGTGACGCGGTCGCCGTCGAAAAGAAGTTCAGACCCGGCGAATCCGGTGAAGACGGTGATGCCCGTCTCTTCCACCTTGCCGCCCAGCCACTTCACGAACCGGTTCAGCGAGATGACGTAGTTGCCGTGATCACGCAGCGGCGGCGGCGTAATAGGCAGCTTGAGCTTGCCCTTCTCCGTGAGGAAGTAGACCGCTTCCTTCGTAACCTCGGCGTCGAGTGGCGCTTCCTTTTCGAAACCGGGAAACAGTTCGCGCATGGAGCGGGGATCGAGCAGAGCGCCGGAAAGGCAGTGCTGGCCCACTTCGCGCGCCTTTTCGAGAACGTAGATATTCTCTTTACTGAGCTGCGAGTCAGGATGTTGCGCGTTGTGTGCATCGATCAACTGCGATAGCCGCAAGGCACATGCCATGCCAGCGGGTCCGCCGCCGACGATAACTACGTCGGCCGGCATCTGCGGGCGTTCAACGCCTTCGATGGGTTTGCGGAAGATCAGCACCCCATTCCCCTAATCATTGGACAAGCTTGAAATATCGCCTAGGCCCAGCAATCTGCGGTCGGCGGTTACCAGTGTCAGGTTTAAAACCTTTGCCGTCCCCGCCAGGAAACGATCAGCTGGATCGGCATGGGGTAAGTTGAGAGAAAGACCAACGCGTACAATTTCATTCGTTAAAGGCGCTTCGCGCATTTGTTCGGCAGCGCGCTCGACCCACAAGAACGGATTTGCCATGCGAATTCGCCCCTTCTGCATCAATGCAAGCGCTTCCCAAACGCTCACCGGAGAAATCCAGAGTTCATTGTTGCGGTTCGACAGTTCCTGCGCAACGCGTTTCCCGATACGCGTCGCATCGGACTTGGCCCAGATCCAAATGTGCGTATCAAGCAGCAGATTCAATCGCGGTAGGCCTCGAATTCTTCCAGATCAATAACGGGGGAAACGATATCACCAAGAATCTCGACGGTCCCCGTCATATCCCCGAGGAACTTGCGTTTGCGATCCGGCCCGGCGGGGATGAGTTCAGCCACCGGACGCCCGTGGCGAGTGATGCGCAAGGGTTGGCGCGTCTTGTCGACCTGTTCAATAAGGCGAAGACACTTGGCCTTGAACTCGGAGATGTTGACGCTCTTCATGACCATTATTTTATCTATAGTCAATAAAATGGTCAATATGGAAATATTAGCATTCGTCGCTATTCGTCCTCGGGCGACCAGGGAGGGTTATTGTTGATCGTGATGACTCTCAGCGGGGCAGACTTAACCGTTGCTGTTAATCCAGATCTCACCGCGGCCGATCATAATTCCTTGCCAATTACAAAAAAACTCAGAGAACTTTTGTTTCCTGATAAATCCCTTAACCCTCGAATCCATGGCGACATCGTAATATTTCAAGAAATCCTGCTTGTCGTGCAGCGTAAGCGGCTTGCTGTCTACAAGGATTTTGATCGGAAATCGAATCATACCGGCGATGTGGATGCGATCGTCAAGCGCGACGGAGTGTTGCAGATCGACTAAGAAACGTTCGACGTCGGTTGCTCCGTACGCACGAATACATTCATCTTGTCCCTCAGCCCTTGGAATGAAGCCTGCCAGGAACAGGGACAAAAGAACCAAACGTATGAAGCCAATACGCGAGTTCACCGCGTCACCCCGCTTTCGCTTTCTTGATTTCCTCAATCAGCGGAGGCACGATGTCGAACAGATTCCCCACGATCGCGTAATCGGCAATCTCGAAAATCGGCGCTTCCGAATCTTTATTCACGGCGATGATGGTCCGCGAGCCCTTCATCCCCACGATGTGCTGAATTGCCCCGCTGATGCCAAGCGCCAGATACAACTTGGGCGCAACCGTCTGGCCTGAAGACCCGATCTGGCGGTCCATCGGCAGCCAGCCCGAATCGCAGATCGGGCGCGAAGCGGCGAGATCTCCGCCGAGCGCTTCGGCGAGTTGCTTGGCGATCTCTATGTTCTTCTGCTCTTTGATCCCGCGACCCACGGCCACGATGATCTCGGCTTGCGTGAGGTCAACCGCCTGCTTGGCTTCCTTGAAAACTTCCTGCGGCTTGTTGCGGATGACGCCCTCGGCAATCTCAACATTCACGGTTTCCACGGAAGCCGCACTCGCCCCGGCTTCCGCCTTGTCTCCGCGGAACGCGCCATTCTGAAACGTTGCGAACCACGGAGCGTCGCTCGTGAAGCTGACATCCGCGGCCAGTTTGCCCTGGAACATCTGCCGCGTGAAAACCAGCTTGCCCGCATCGTGTTTGAAGCCGATGCAGTCGCTGATGACGGTGCGTCCCATAGCCGTGGCCAGCTTGGGGACAAAGTCACGCACCTGATACGTATGCGGCATCAGCACCAGCTTCGGCTGCTTCGCAGTCAGCAATTGCTTCAGGGCGGCCGCGAACGCATCGGGCGTGTAGGGCTCGAGCTTCGCAGACTCGACGGCGTACACCTTCGCGACCTTCTTCGCCGCAACTTCGGCAGCGATGGCCGCGGCTCCGCTGCCGACGACAGCCGCTTCCAGCGCCCAGCCGGTTGCAGCAGCAATCGCCTGTCCCGCCGTGATGGTTTCCCAGGAGACGCGATTCAACTTGCCTTCGCGTTGTTCGACGACTACTAAGATCGTATCGGCCATGATGAAGTTCTCAGTCCTTGGTTCTCAGCAAGAAACCCGCGCCGGCAAGGCCAATGTGGAGACAGCCGCCTTCGGCTGTCCCTACACAAGCACCTACAGCACCCGCAACTCGTTGCGCAGTTTGTCCACTAACTTCTTCGCAATCTCTCCGGCCGAGCCTTCGATGTGCTCCGTCTTCTTCGTTTTCTGCGGAATATACAGCCGCTCAATCTTCTGCAGGTTGTCGCCGATCGCCGACTGCACTTCCGCCAGCGCCACCTTCCGCAGCGGCTTGTTCTTGGCCTGCTTGATGCCGATCAGCGTGGCGTAGCGCAGCTTGTTAATGCCCGACTGAATGGTCAGCACCGCGGGCGTCGGCATATCGACAAACTGGAAGTATCCCGCTTCGAGCTCGCGCTTCACCCGAATCCCACTATCGGTCTTTTCGATCTGCATGATGATGGTCGCGTGCGGCCAGCCGAGCAGTTCGGCCAGGATGACTCCGGTCTGCGCATATCCATAGTCGTCGGATTGCAGCCCGGTGAAGATCAAGTCGAAGTTTTCGTCTTTGATCGCGGCAGCGAAGGCCTTGGCCGTGTTGAACGCATCGAACCCGACAAAGGCGTTATCTTCCAGATGAATCGCCCGATCGGCACCCTTGGCCAACGCCTCGCGCAGCACCTGCTGGGCGCGCGCCGGGCCGCTGGTGATGACCACGACCTCTCCGGTGTGCTTCTCCTTCTGTCGCAGTGCCTCTTCCAAAGCGTAGGCGTCAGGCTCGTTCACTTCGTACGAGACGTCTTCACGGATCCACGCACCGGTTTCGTTCAGCTTGAGCGGTGCATCTTTCTGCGGCACCTGCTTCATGCAAACCAGGATTTTCAAGAGCATGACTCCTAACCCG